>NZ_KV817285.1:0-75671 GCF_001814605.1 Corynebacterium sp. HMSC074C01
TTGCGCGGAGGTTCCAGGCATCCAGGGTCTTTTTGACTTTGGATGTGTAGGTTTCAATCAGTGTGAGGGACCGAGGCTGTGGCGTTGTTGAAGAGCGGCGGCGCGGGCTTTGCGTTGTTTGCCGCTAAAGCGGGTCGGCCCGAAGTACACCTGGTGCAGGCCGGCAAGCTCGGCAGCATCGGAGGCAGAAGCTCCGAGCGCGCGGAGTTCGTCGGGTGTGCTGGGTATGTGTTCCACCAGCGCAATCCCCGAGTTGCGTAGGTGGATGTAGGTTTCAATATCCCCCATGGGCACAGAGACTAAAACAGCTCCCGCAACCCCGCAACCGGAAGAATAAACACCCAGCTCAGATGTGGGTGAAGAGTCAATCACGGGCGCGGGGCTGTATGCGCTACAGGTGTTGGGGTGGACAGATTCGCGTTCTGGGGGAGCTGACCGCCGGGGAAAGAATGCCACTGGCGTGCGGGGAAATGCTGGCCTCAGGCGCAATTGCTGGGTGCGGAAACGGAACGGGAAAGCCCCACGAGGAGGGGCTTGGAACCTTAGGCTCTGGTAGGGCCCAGCGGCATGGTGCGCTTGTGGGCGCCGCGACGCCAGAGGGTTTCGATGCGCTCGCGGGCGTCGTCAGGCACTGCCTTGCCCTCGAGGTAGTCATCGATGTGGGCGTAGGTGACGCCGAGCGCTTCTTCGTCGGAAAGCAAGGGGCGGTCATCCTCAAGGTCGGCAGTGGGGACCTTCTTCCACGTGGATTCAGGAGCCCCGAGGTACTCGAGGAGTTGAGCGCCTTGACGCTTGTTAAGCCCGGCGAGGGGCAAGACGTCGGCAGCACCATCTCCCCACTTGGTAAAGAAGGCGGTGACGTTTTCGGCGGCGTGGTCTGTACCGATGACCAAGGCCCCGACCTCGCCGGCCAGCGCGTATTGCGCAGACATGCGCAGGCGAGCCTTGAGGTTGCCTCGATTGAAGTCCCCCAGGGAGTCCTGTTGCAAGGCGTTGGCAACGACGCCGTCGAGAGCTGCGGTGGCCTCGGCAATGTTGACGGTGAGGGAGTAGTCAGGCTCGATGAAGTCGAGAGCGATCTGTGCGTCATCCTCGTCGGCCTGCACTCCGTGGGGAAGGCGCACGGCCCAGAAATGCGCCCCGTCGACGCGGGCCACCGCCAGCTGCGCCAAGCGTCCGGCCAGGGTGGAGTCCTGACCACCAGAGATGCCCAGGACAAAGCCCTTCGCGCCGGTGGTGCGGAGGTAGTCCACCAAAAAAGCGACGCGGCGCTCAACCTCTTCTGCTGGATCGATACGGGGCTTTACGCCAAGGGCCTTGATGATGTCGTGCTGGAGGTCTGAGGATTCATGTGACATGACGACCATGGTAGCCGCCTGCGACAATAGGAACCCGTGAACAAAGATACGTACGTCATGATGGTCGCAGGCATAGCCGCCCTGGGCGGCTTGCTCTTTGGATATGACACCGGAGTGATGTCTGGGGCCCTCCTCTTCGTGGGGCCGGAATTCGGTATGTCTGCCCATGAGGAAGGGCTCGTCACCTCGATGCTGTTGGTTGGCGCGGCAGTCGGTGCGCTGGCGGCTGGGCGTGTGGCGAGCGTAATCGGGCGACGCCGAACCCTCATCGCCGGCGGACTCATCTTCGTGGCTGGTTCCGTGTGGTGTGCGCTCGCAAACTCGGCCGCGGACCTTGCTACCGCCCGCACATTCCTTGGTGTGGCGGTGGGCGCGGTGTCCATCGTCTCTCCGATGTACATCTCTGAGATCACCCCGGCGGCTGTGCGGGGCCGGATGGTCTCCCTTAACACGCTCATGATCGTCGTCGGGCAGCTGCTCGCGTACGGGGTGAACTCGCTGCTGGCTGCAAGCGGCAGCTGGCATTGGATGCTCGGGCTGGCCGCGGTCCCGGGCGCGGCGCTGGCGCTCGGCATGGTCTTCCTCCCTGATACCCCGGCGTGGCTCGCGGCACAAGGCCGAACGAGCGAAGCTGCCGCAGTCAGCGCTCGGGTAGGCGCGCGGGGAGCGGAGTTGGAGCATAGCGCGCGGCGGAGCACGGGTGAATGGCGAGCTTTGCGACGCCACCGCTGGATGCGCTCGGCCATTGCGCTTGCCATGCTCATGGGGGTGACTCAGCAGATTACGGGTGTGAACGCCATTGTGTACTTCGCGCCCACGATGATGAACCAGGTGGGTATCTCCACTACCAACTCGGTGTATACGTCGATGGTGATCGGTGCGGTATCCGTCGTAGCGTGCCTCGTGGGCATGCGCGTGATTGACCGACTGGGGCGCCGCCGGCTGTTGCTAGCAGGCTTATGCGGCAACGTTGTTTCGCTCGTGGTTCTAGCTGTGGCTTATCACTTCGCTTATGATTCCACGCCGCTGGCTATGCTGGCGCTAACATGCATGGCGGCGTTCATTGCCTTCCAGCAGGCGGCGGTCTCCCCGGCCACGTGGCTGCTGATGTCAGAAATCGTGCCATCCGAAGTTCGCGGCTTGGGCATGGGAATCGCCGGGCTGGCGCTGTGGGTGAGTAACTGGGCGGTGGCGCAGTTCTTCTTGCCGGTGGTCGAGTGGCTCGGCGGCTCGCTGGCCTTCGTAATCTTTGCGGTCTTGGGCCTCGTCGCGGTGGGGTATACCCGCGCCCTCGTTCCGGAAACGACGGGGAAGAGCCTCGAGGATGTTGCCGAACAGCTTCGCTCCCGCTACTCCGAAAGCTGAGTGTTTTGGTTATGACGCGCGCGTGGGGTAACATTTTTCCTCGTGTCATTGCTGGGTGTCTGCCCGGCTGTGCTTTGAACTAATCAATCGCATCTAGATTGCGCATAACGAAAGGAGCGCCCGATGAAGGTTCGCAAGTCGCTTCGGTCGCTGAAGAAGAAGCCGGGCGCCCAGGTTATTCGCCGCCACGGTAAGGTCTTCGTGATCAACAAGAAGGATCCGCGCTTCAAGGCTCGTCAGGGCTAAGTCGTACGGACTCATGCCGCCCCCTTCAGTACGCTCGTTGCTTGCTGAAGGGGGCGGTTTCCTTTTGCGCTTCCCCCGGCTGAAACTGCCCCTGTGAGCTTAAGGGGCCTTTCGTGCCGGTGTGTGGGAGGCGAAAACTGGGGATCGAGTGGTGTTTGTCACAAACTAGGTGAATCTTCGGTGAACGAGCAGGGAATATCACTCGTGTAGTTACCGCCGTGGCAATGGGTGAAGTGATGGGGTGTCAACATGTGGGGTCGGGGCGGGTTACATCCTGGGAATATCACCCTTGTAACTACTATATATAGTGTTAGTTGCGGGGTGCGGGCACAAAGTATAGTGTCGTTGATGTTGCTTGAGCGGCGGGTCTGCACCGCTGTTCAAAGCTTTAATGCAGGGCTACTAAGCGCCCCGCTGGTATCGAATTCAACAGTCACTCCGCGTGTAGTGCCGAAGGAAGCTGAAGGAACGTCACATGAGCATCACCCTCTACACCAAGCCCGCTTGCGTCCAGTGCAACGCCACCAAGAAAGCTCTTGACCGTGCCGGTCTCGAATACGAAACGGTGGATATCACCTTGGATGATGATGCCCGTGACTACGTCATGGCTCTGGGCTACGTCCAAGCGCCGGTCGTTGAAGCTCACGGTGAGCACTGGTCCGGATTCCGTCCTGACCGCATCAAGGCACTCTCCGTTATGGCGGCGAGCGCCTAGGGAACAGCAATGTTGGTCGTGTATTTCTCTTCCGCTACGGAAAACACCCACCGCTTCGTCGAGAAGCTCGGCCTACCCAGCGCCCGCATCCCGCTGCGTCTCAGCGATGAGCCTCTCACCGTGAATGAACCTTACGTCTTGATTTGTCCGACGTATGGGGGAGGGGCATCAATGAGCGGGCAGAACACCCGGCCTGTTCCCAAGCAGGTCATTCGTTTCCTGAATGACGAACACAACCGCAGCTTCATCCGCGCTGTCGTAGCTGGAGGCAACAGCAACTTCGGCAGTGACTTTGGCAAGGCCGGCGACGTCATCGCCGCCAAGTGTAAGGTTCCTTATGTGTACCGCTTCGAACTTCTCGGAACCGAGGAAGATGTCACAATTTGCCGTGAAGGCCTTTTGGCCAACGCGGCCGCTTTAGGTTTAGCCGCCTAAAGCCTCATTCCTACTATTTTGTCTCTCCATTTCGCCATAGCAAAGAAAGGCCCGTGAACGTCGTGACCACGCAATTGGGTAAGACCGTCGCTGAACCTGTGAAGCCAGAGGAGCAGCTGGATTACCATGCGCTCAACGCACTCCTGAACCTGTATGACGAGAACGGCAAGATTCAGTTCGACAAGGACCGTGAGGCCGCGAACCAATTCTTCCTCCAGCACGTCAACCAGAACACCGTCTACTTCCATGATCTGGAAGAAAAGATGCGCTACCTGGTGGACAACAAATACTACGAGCCGGAACTGCTCGAGCAGTACGACTTTGATTTCATCAAGTCCCTGTTCAAGCGCGCCTACGCCTTCAAGTTTCGTTTTAAGACCTTCCTGGGTGCTTACAAGTACTACACCTCGTACACGCTGAAGACTTTCGACGGCCGCCGCTACCTCGAGCGCTTCGAAGACCGCGTGTCCATGACCGCACTCTTCTTGGCCGATGGTGACACTAAGGTGGCTGAGCACCTCGTGGATGAAATCATGACCGGCCGCTTCCAGCCGGCTACCCCGACCTTCCTCAACGCCGGCAAGGCTCAGCGTGGCGAGCTGGTGTCCTGCTTCCTGCTGCGTATTGAGGACAACATGGAGTCGATTGGTCGCTCCATTAACTCCGCTCTGCAGCTGTCCAAGCGCGGCGGCGGCGTGGCGCTGTTGCTGTCCAACATTCGTGAATCTGGCGCGCCCATCAAGCACATTGAGAACCAGTCTTCCGGCGTCATCCCCGTGATGAAGCTGTTGGAGGATTCCTTCTCCTACGCGAACCAGCTGGGTGCCCGTCAGGGTGCTGGTGCGGTTTACCTCAACGCGCACCACCCGGACATCATGAACTTCCTCGACACCAAGCGCGAAAATGCGGATGAGAAGATCCGCATTAAGACTCTTTCGCTTGGCATCGTGATCCCAGATATCACCTTCGAGCTGGCGAAGCGGAACGATGACATGTACCTGTTCAGCCCGTACGACGTCGAGCGCGTCTACGGCAAGGCTTTCGGTGATATCTCCGTTACTGAGCACTACGAAGAGATGGTTGAGGATCCGCGTATCCGCAAGAAGAAGATCAACGCTCGCCACTTCTTCCAGACCGTCGCGGAGCTGCAGTTCGAATCCGGTTACCCCTACATCATGTTCGAGGACACCGTGAACCGCGCCAACCCAGTCAAGACTGGGCGCATCAACATGTCGAACCTCTGCTCGGAGATTCTGCAAGTCAACTCCCCGTCGGAGCTCAACGAGGACCTCACCTACAAGACCTTGGGCAGCGATATTTCTTGCAACCTTGGTTCCTTGAACATCGCCGCCACCATGGATTCCCCGGACTTCGCGCTGACGGTGGAGACTGCTATCCGTGGTTTGACCGCGGTGTCGGATAAGACCGCCATCAACTCTGTTCCTTCCGTGCGCAAGGGCAACGATGATTCCCATGCCATCGGTCTGGGCCAGATGAACCTGCACGGCTACCTCGGCCGCGAGCACATTGAATATGGCTCCGAGGAAGGCTTGGACTTCACCAACGCCTACTTCGCCGCCATCATGTACGCTGCGCTGCGCGCATCCAACAAGCTGGCCCGCGAACGCGGCGAGTACTTCAGCGAGTTTCCCGAGTCTGACTACGCTAGTGGCGAGTTCTTCGACCGCTATGATCCGGCTGATTTTGCTCCCCGTACGGAGAAAGTTAAGGAGCTCTTCGCCAAGTCCTCGATCCACACCCCGTCGGCAGAGGAGTGGGCGCAGCTGAAGGCGGACGTCGCCAAGCACGGCATTTACAACCGCAACCTGCAGGCGGTGCCTCCGACCGGATCGATTTCCTACATCAATAACTCGACCTCTTCGATCCACCCGATTGCCTCCAAGATCGAGATTCGTAAGGAAGGCAAGATCGGCCGCGTCTACTACCCGGCGCCGCACATGGACAACGACAACCTGGAGTACTTCAAGGACTCCTACGAGATCGGCTACGAGAAGATCATCGATACCTACGCCGAAGCCACGAAGTACGTTGACCAAGGTCTGTCGTTGACGCTGTTCTTCAAGGACACCGCCACTACCCGCGATATCAACCGCGCCCAGATTTACGCTTGGCGCAAGGGCATTAAGACCCTCTACTACATCCGCCTGCGCCAGATGGCTCTGGAGGGAACTGAGATTGAGGGCTGCGTTTCCTGCATGCTCTAGTCTTTATTCGCACGCGCCTCAATGAGAATGGCGCGTGCGATTTTTTCTGCCTCGGGGGAGTCACCGCGGTGGATTGCCTCCGCTAGATCGAGGTGGAGCTGTGCGGTGCCGGCCGTCGGGTTGCGTTTGCGGGAACCATAGAGGGAGCGCCCGCGCACCATGGAGAGCAGATAGGGGCTCAGTGCCGAGAACATCTCATTGCCCGAGGCGTGGAGGACCATGGCGTGAAAGCGTAGATCTGTGGCGAGGTGCTCGCCCACGCGCCGCGTGGGCGTGACTTGGAGGCGGTGGGCCAGCTCCAGGATCTCTTCCTTATCTTCTGGGGAAGCGTGCTGCGCGGCTAAGCCCGCGGCGACAGGCTCGATGGCGAGGCGTAGATCATTAAGAGAGGTGCGCTGACTATCGCGCGATTTCTCGGAACCTAAACGCCAAGAAATGATTGCGGGATCGTAGACCGCCCATTCACTGATGGGGAGCACTGTAATACCTACTCGGCGCGACGAGGAGACCATCCCTAGGTGCTCGAGCGCGCGCATGGCTTCGCGGGCTACGGTTCGGGAAATACCGAAGCGCGCGCAGAGATCAGTGAGTGTAAATCGATCACCGGCTGCCAGCGTGCCGCTGACGATGTCCGTGCCCAAAGCGTCGAGCACGGTGCTGAGGAGGGGGGCGGAGGAGTCAGTCATTCCATCGAAACTCGGGGTCATGAGAACAGGGCTTAAGTATAAAACACGCTGGAATTTTGGCCCCTAGTTTTAGAGGGTACGATGGCACCGAACCCCCAAAATTACTAGCAAGACGAGGTGACGTGCGTGTCTCACGAGTACGACGATTACATCGCTAGCCACGAGGCTCCGGTGAAGGCAATTAACTGGAATACCATTCCAGATGAGAAAGACCTTGAGGTGTGGGATCGCCTGACCGGTAACTTCTGGCTCCCAGAGAAGGTGCCGGTGTCCAACGACATTCCGAGCTGGAAGACGCTGACGGAGAAAGAGCAGGAGACCACGATGCGTGTCTTCGCTGGTCTTACTCTGCTCGATACCATTCAAGGCACCGTGGGTGCAGTTTCGCTGCTTCCCGACGCCGTTACGCCCCACGAGGAGGCCGTGTACACCAACATCGCCTTCATGGAGTCCGTCCACGCGAAGTCCTACTCCAATATCTTCATGACGCTGGCGTCGACGCCCATGATCAACGACGCTTTCCGCTGGTCCGAGGAAAATGAAAACCTCCAGCGCAAGGCTAAGATCGTCATGTCCTACTACCAGGGTGATAACCCGCTGAAGAAGAAGGTCGCCTCCACTCTTCTAGAATCCTTCCTCTTCTACTCTGGATTCTTCCTGCCGATGCACTTCTCGTCCCGCGCAAAGCTGACGAACACGGCCGATATCATCCGCCTGATTATTCGCGATGAGGCTGTCCATGGCTACTACATCGGCTACAAGTTCCAGCAGGGCTACAAGAAGCTTTCAGAGTCGGAGCAAGAAGAGATGAAGGGCTATGCCTTCGACCTGCTCTACGATCTCTATGAAAACGAAATTGACTACACCGAAGACCTCTACGACGAGTTGGGCTGGACCGAGGATGTGAAGCGCTTCCTGCGCTACAACGCCAACAAGGCGCTGAACAACCTGGGCTTCGAGGGGCTCTTCCCGGCTGATGAAACCCGCGTGTCCCCGGCGATCCTCTCCTCGCTGTCTCCGAACGCGGATGAGAACCATGACTTCTTCTCTGGTTCCGGCTCTTCCTATGTGATTGGCAAGGCTGAGGAGACCACTGACGACGACTGGGATTTCTAAGTTCTCTCTGTCGCCTAACCGCACCCCACGAGGGGATCAATCGAAAGTTTGATTCTTTCAGGGGGTGCGTTTTCGGGTTTTGGAGACCGTCGGGCCCGCCTACCTGTGTTCTAGATCACCGTATGTTAAAGCCTGGTGTGGCGGGGCGGCCGCGTACAAGGGGTTATCCGCTCCAAACGGGGCTAGCAAGGGTGGCGGAAAATGACAGAGCGCTGGAAATTTGGCCCTGAGGTGGCCTAATATAATGCGAGTAAACCTAGGTGTTTGATCGCTGAGTGTGTGTCGCGTGAAAACGCGTGATGCCGATGTGGTTAAACGCTTGTTCTTCAGGAGGATTTTATGACCGCTGTGGCGCCACGGCTCGACGACTATGTCGCGCCTACACGTCCGGAGCCGACTGGTAACGCAAAGACCGGTTCCAAGGCTTGGACGTTGCTAACCACCACCGACCACAAGCAGCTGGGCATCATGTACATGATCATGTCCTTCAGCTTCTTCTTCCTCGGTGGCTTCATGGCTCTGCTTCTTCGTGCTGAGCTTTTCACCCCGGGACTGCAGTTCCTGTCCAACGAGCAGTTCAACCAGCTGTTCACCATGCACGGCACTGTCATGCTGCTGCTATTTGCGACACCTGTGGTGTGGGCATTCGGTAACTATGTTCTGCCCCTGCAGATTGGCGCACCGGATGTGGCCTTCCCGCGTCTGAACGCTTTCGGTTTCTGGATTACCCTGACCGGCGGCATCGTGATGCTCGCGGGCTTCTTGACCCCGGGCGGTGCTGCTGACTTCGGCTGGACCATGTACATGCCGCTGGCTGATTCGGTCCACACCCCGGGCATCGGCGCTGACATGTGGATTGTCGGTGTGGGTGCTACCGGTGTCGGTACCATTGCTTCCGCCATCAACATGATCACCACGGTTCTCACCCTGCGTGCGCCGGGCATGACCATGTTCCGTCTGCCGGTCTTCACCTGGGCTGTATTTACCGCATCTGTCATCGTCTTGATGATTTTCCCGCTGCTGACTGCAGCAGCCCTGGGTGTTCTGTATGACCGCAAGCTGGGCGGCCACATCTATGACTCCGCCAACGGCGGTGCCATCCTGTGGCAGCACCTCTTCTGGTTCTTCGGCCACCCGGAGGTTTACGTCCTCGCACTGCCGTTCTTCGGCATCATCTCTGAGGTTGTGCCGGTCTTCGCCCGCAAGCCGGTCTTCGGCTACATCGGTCTGGTCTTCGCTCTGCTGGCAATCGGTGCGCTGTCCATGGCCGTGTGGGCTCACCACATGTTCGTGACCGGTGCCATTCTGCTGCCGTTCTTCTCCTTCATGACCTTCCTCATTGCGGTTCCGACCGGCGTGAAGTTCTTCAACTGGGTCGGCACCATGTGGAAGGGCCACATCACCTGGGATACCCCGATGATCTTCGCCATGGGCTTCCTGGCAACCTTCCTCTTCGGTGGTATGACCGGTATTATGCTGGCCTCCCCGGCACTTGACTTCCACCTTGCTGAGTCCTACTTCCTGATTGCTCACTTCCACTACACCCTCTTCGGTACTGTGGTCTTCTCCGCCTTCGCTGGCCTGTACTTCTGGTTCCCGAAGATGACCGGCCGTATGCTCGATGAGCGCCTGGGCAAGATTCACTTCTGGCTGACCTTCATCGGCTTCCACGGCACCTTCCTTATCCAGCACTGGGTGGGCAACATGGGTATGCCGCGTCGTTACGCCGACTACCTGGAGTCTGATGGCTTCACGGTCTTCAACCAGATTTCCACCATCTTCTCCTTCGTCCTGGGTGCCTCGGTTATCCCGCTGGTCTGGAACGTCTTCAAGTCCTGGCGCTACGGCGAGATCGTCACCGTGGACGATCCGTGGGGCTACGGCAACTCCCTCGAGTGGGCTACCTCCTGCCCGCCGCCGCGCCACAACTTCGTATCCCTGCCGCGCATCCGCTCTGAGCGTCCGGCCTTCGAGCTGCACTACCCGCACATGGTTAAGCGCATGCGCGAAGAAGCGCACGTCGGCCACTAAGCACTCACTAGCTGAGTACTCCTGATAACGCCGCCTCCCCATCACAGCGATGGGGAGGCGGCGTTTGCCGTTGGTGGAGATTCCGAGATCGCGGTGTGCGATAATGAGGCCCGTGGATAATCAAAGTGAACAAGTCTTTGCCGTTGTCACCGCCTCAGGTCCCGACAAACCAGGCGTGTCTGCCGCTTTCTTCCGAGTCCTGAGCTCCCACAACGTCGAGCTCGTCGACGCCGAACAGGCTATCTTTTCCGGCCGCATCTCTCTTTCCGCGTATATCCGGGTGCAGGCTTCCCGTCTTGAAGCGCTTGAGCAGGGCCTGCGGAACACATTGAGCATCTATGCCCAATCCATCAACGTGGACCTTCGGGAAGAAGAGGAAACCTCACGGCCGCGCTCCACGCACGTCGTCGTGGTGCTGGGGCGCCAGCTCAACGCCAGCCACATGTCGGCGATTGCCAAAGAATTGGCCAACCTCAACGTCAACATCGACCGCATCCGCGGGCTTTCTACCTACCCGCTCAACGGTCTCGAGCTCTACATCACCATTGAGGGCGCTTCCGACCCAGTCCGCGCCATGCTGGCCCGCCTCGCTACGGAGCAAGGCGTGGACATCGCCATCGAACGCTCCGGCCTGCAACGCCGCTCAAAGCGCCTCATTTGCTTTGACTGCGATTCCACCCTTATCACAGGAGAGGTCATCGAGATGTTGGCCGCCCACGCCGGCAAGGAGGCAGAGGTTGCCGCGGTGACGGAGCGCGCTATGCGCGGTGAGCTGGATTTCGAGGAGTCTCTTCGCGAGCGCGTGGCCACTTTGGCAGGATTGCCGGAGTCAGTCATCAAGGAAACTGCCGCCGATATTCGTCTGACTCCGGGCGTGCGCACCACCATTCGCACGCTCAAGCGCATGGGCTACCGCGTGGCAGTGGTCTCAGGCGGCTTCATCCAGGTACTCGAAGACCTAGCTCAGGAGCTCGACCTCGACTACGTGCGCGCCAACACCCTCGAAATTGAGGACGGTAAGCTCACCGGCCGAGTCATCGGGGACGTGGTGGACCGCAAGGCCAAGGAAATGTTTTTGCACGAGTTCGCCGCGGATTCGGGTCTGAGCATGCTGCAGACCGTTGCGGTCGGTGACGGTGCCAACGATATCGACATGATTTCCGCCGCCGGCTTGGGCATCGCCTTCAACGCCAAGCCTGTTCTGCGTGAGGTCGCGGATACCTCCGTCAACCACCCGTATATGGATGAAATCCTGCAGATCCTGGGCATCCCAATGGAGGAAGTTGCCAGTGAATAACCTCCGTGAGGCCCATCGCCGCCTCACGGTAGCGTGTAGCGAGCGCAGCTGGCGGGATGATCCTGAGGACCCCGACAAGCCTGAGACCATTCAGGCGATGCAGATTGCGCTCAACCTACCCAAGCAGGATCCGCCCACCCGCACAGAGGTGCTCGAGGCGGCGGCGAGGGGCGTCGTCAAGCTCTGCCTCGACGATCGGGCTGGACAGGATGGAGCCTTCGCTGAGGCCTTGGGGCAGTGGTATGGGCACCGCATTCGTAAGGTGGCGCGGCGGGCGCGCAACAAGGCCTGGCGTGATGTCCAGGCCCTGCCGGGCGTCACCGTGGAGAACCGCGCGCGTGTTTTCCTCCCCTCAGCGGTACAGGATGTGCACCCGCTCGTGGCCAAGCTGCAGATTGGCCATACCGACCTCCCGAAAGATGAGCAGGAGCCCGCGCTTGGCGACGCCCCCGTGATCTACATCGACGCGTCCCTCGCGATGAGCGCGGGAAAGGCCGCAGCACAAGTAGGGCACGGTTCGATGCTGTTGGCCGCGGCGATGAGCGCCGAGGAAGTAGAAGACTGGGCAGCACAGGACTTTGCGCTGTCCGTGCGCGAAATTCCCCATGAGGAGTTTGCCGTGGCTTGTGCGCGTCCGGGAGCGGTGGGGGTGCGCGACGCCGGCTTCACCGAGGTCGCCCCGGACTCAGCCACGGTGTGCGCGCTGCGCCGCCCCTAGCGGGCCTCAACCAGGCGCTTGAGAGCGCCGCGTACAACCTCAGGGTCGCTCGTGGGCCACATCTGCGGCATCGAGGCGCGTAGGTAGGAGCCATAGCGCTTGGTTTCCAAGCGGCTATCGAGGACCGCGACGACCCCGCGGTCGTTGGCGGAACGCAGCAGGCGGCCCGCGCCCTGGGCCATAAGCAGCGCTGCGTGTGTCGCGGAGACTTCCATGAAGCCGTTGCGGCCAGCTGCTTTCGCGGCTTCGGTGCGGGCTTGCATGAGGGGGTTATCCGGGCGGGGGAAAGGAATGCGGTCGATGAGGACGAGGGAACAGGCAGGTCCCGGTACGTCGACGCCCTGCCAGAGGGTGAGTGTGCCGAAGAGACAGGAGTTCTCGTTCTTTGTGAACTTATCCACGAGCGCGCCAATGGAGTCCTCGCCCTGGAGGAAGATATCGAAGGGGAGGGTGGGCTTGAGTTCCTCAGCTGCCTGTTGCGCGGCCCGGCGCGAGGAGAAGAGCCCGAGAGTACGCCCGCCCGCAGCCATAATGAGCTCGCGGATCTCCTTGAGCGTCTCCGGGCTGAGACCGTCGCGGCCCGGCTGCGGTAGATGCGAGGCGGTATACAAGATGCCGCTGCGAGCAGGATCGAAAGGATATCCCACATCGAGGCTGTCCCATGAACCTTTGGGCAGGCCCCATTGCGCGGCCATGGCGTCGAAGCGACCGCCCAAGGCCAGTGTGGCGGAGGTCAGCACCACGGTCTGTTCGCCGAAGAGCTTTTCGTGCAGCATGCCGGCGATGGAGAGCGGGGCCACGGCGAGGGTGTCGTTCAGCGTGCGCTCATCGCGCTCCAGCCACACCACGTCGGCGTGCGCGGCGGGGTCACCAGTGGCGAAAACGTCGAGGATGCGGGCGATGGCTTCGACGAGACCGCTGAGGTGATTGGACAGGTTTTGGCGCTCGGCAGATTTTTCCGGGTCTTGGGCCTGTTCGCCTTCGGGGGCGCGGGCGATAGTCTCGCGGCAGTCGGCCAGCGTGTCCGCGAGGCTCATGAGTTGTTGTTTGGCTTCCTCAGGGAGGTCTGTCCAGCGGCCCGGTGTGAATTCCCCGAGCAGTTGGCTCAACTCGTTGGCCTGCTCGGTGAGGCGTTGGTCCTTGCCGTTGGCTCCGAGAGCTTTGGCACGGTTGGCCGCCATCTTCAGCGCACGACCGGTGATTTCGGCGGTCGAGACCGAGGTGATGCGTCCGTCCAATTCGTGGGCCTCATCGATAATGACGACATCGTGCTCAGGCAGGATGTTGATGTCTGCCACCGCATCGATGGCGAGCAGCGCGTGGTTGGTGACGACGATATCGACGTCCGCTGCGCGACGCCGCGCGAGCTCCGCGAAGCAGTCCTCGCCGTGCGGACAGCGCGTAGCGCCGAGACATTCGTTGGAGGTGACAGAAACCTGCCGCCACGCGAGATCGGGCACTCCTGGTTCTAAGTCCTCGCGGTCACCAGTCTCGGTGTCCTCCGCCCATTCATAGACCCGTTGGACATGGCGGCCAAGGTGAGAGATGGAGTCCTCATCAAGCAGGGCATCTTCGTCCTCCAACTCGGCGGCACGGGAGACCTTGTTGAGGCAGACATAGTTGGAGCGCCCCTTCATGATGGCGAAGGTCGGCTTCTTCTCCAGGTGCGGCTCGAGGGCTTCGGCGAGGCGCGGCAGGTCTCGTTCCACGAGCTGGCGCTGCAATGCCAGGGTGGCGGTGGAGACGATCACGGTGTGGCCAGTGCCTTGGGCGTGGCGGAAGGCAGGAACCAGGTAAGCCAAGGACTTGCCCGTACCAGTTCCCGCCTGCACGGCGAGGTGGCGTTCCTTTTCCAAGGCGGTGGTCACAGCCTCCGCCATGCGCACTTGGCCGGCACGCCGCGAGCCACCGAGGGCGGAAACGGCGGCGTCGAGAAGGTCAACCGTTGAGTCGTGCATGTCAGGCAGTGTAGTCGGTCGCCTCCGCCAGGCTTCTTAAGAGTCGAAGCCGATGAAGCGGGTCGGGACCGCAGGCTCGTCGCGGGTAAGTGCCAGGCCTTCCCACGGCAAGGTAGTGATGGCCTGGGCTAGGTATTCACGGGATTCGTGGAGGGTAGGAAGGTTTCCTACGATCTCTCCGTCGCGCATGAGCGGCACCGTCATCTCACGTGTACGCAGCGTGCCTGTGTCCGGGTCCTCGGCGGAGAAGGGGAGTACGAGCTCCTCGACGGCCACTCCGGAGGAACGGTAGGCGCGCAAGGAACGCTTCGCCCCACCCTGCGACTTCTTCGAGGAGGAGCGCTTGGCTACTCGGTGGCCGTCGACCTCGACGACCTTGTACACCATGCTGGCCGTCGGGGCGCCAGAGCCGGTGACTACCGAGGTGCCCACGCCGTAGACGTCGACGGGATCGCCGCGCAGGCCGGCGATGGCGAACTCGTCGAGGTCGGAGGACACCACGATCTTGGTGTTGTGATTGCCCAAGTCATCGAGCTGCTTGCGCACGCGGCGGGTGACCGCGGCCAAGTCGCCGGAGTCGATGCGCACACCGCCCAGCTCGGGGCCGGCTACGCGCACGGCGGTTTCTACGCCCTTGGTGATGTCATAGGTATCCACGAGCAGGGTGGTGTCCACGCCAAGGGTCTCGATCTGGCTGCGGAAAGCTGCCTCTTCGTTCGGGGTGCCGTCCTCGTTGACATGCGCCAGCGTCCATGCATGCGCCGCGGTGCCAGAGACTGGGATGTCGTAACGGTAGCCAGCCTCCAGGTTGGAGGTGGCCTGGAAACCTGCCAGGTAGGCGGCGCGGGCGGCGGTCACGGCAGCGTATTCGTGGGTGCGGCGCGAGCCCATCTCGATGATGGGGCGGCCATCCGCAGCCACCACCATTCGGGAGGCCGCAGAGGCCACGGCGGAATCGGAATTCATGATGGACAGGATTACGGTTTCCAGGATCAGGCATTCGCCAAAGGTTCCGCGCACGGTCAACAGTGGCGAGTTGGGGAAGTAGAGCTCGCCTTCGCGGTAGCCATCGATGTGTCCAGAGAAACGGTAATTGGCCAGGTATTCCTTGGTTTCTGCATCCAAGAAGTCCATCTCTGCCAGCTGCTGGGCGGTGAAGCGGAAATCCCGTACGGCGCGCAAGACGCGCTCGGTGCCGGCAACGACACCATAGCGCCGCTCGTTGGGGAGGCGGCGGGCGAACACCTCGCAGGCCACCTGGCGGTGTGCAGAGCCATCGCGTAGTGCTGCTTGCAGCATGGTCAGCTCATATTTATCGGTAAGGAGAGCCGTGGAACGATCGCTAGGTTCGAACCCAGAACCCTGGGCATTGTCTGAGATAGTAGTCACATCGAAGATGCTACTCAGGCAGTACCGAAAAATCAGCTCTTCTATTCCTCAAGCTGAATGACAACGTAGACCTTACCGTCGCTATAGGCCGTGCCTACCGCGGCAGTAGTCATCCGGGGGTCGCGCAAAGCGGCCACACTGTCGGGTGATCTACGGATGTCTTCCATAAATTCATAGCCGCTAGCCTTGTCCACAGGTAGGTGGTGCTGGACCATCTGCACATTTTCTTCCGTGTGCTCTTCCTTGTGCGTCACCGCGTTGCACTCCGCCTTTTCGCGGGCAGCGGTTTGGCGTTCGATCCACGGCACCAGCGGGGCCTGGCCGTCTTCCTTGCGCCACTTGTTGAGCCCCTCCATAAGTTCCTCTTGGATGGTGGTGAGCTGGCGTTGGACGGGGACGTCGGGAAGCTCGTAATCGCACTTTTCAGGTGCGGGAGTGTCTGGCTCCTGCGAGCTGCCGTCCTCGGACGGGGTGGTCAGACTGATCACGGCAGTGACGAGCGTGCCGCCGAGGACAAGCACGGTGAGGATGCGCTGCAGGAGGGGGATAAGATCCTCTCTTGACGGTTGGCGTCCCGCGAGAATGTCAGTAACTGCTGGGGGAAGGGTGAAAGAATTCATCGGTGTCACCTGGAAACGACAATCAGGTCAAAAGTTGATGACAGTATAACCGCTCGCTACAGGAAAAAATTTGGCTAGGGTAGAGGACATGAAAGCGCACAACGAAACGTCCGTGGGCGTGGTGATGAGTTCGCCCATGGCCACCCCGGAGCTGGATGAGGCGATTGAGGTCGACGTCGCAACGAGCGAAAACCTGCCGTGGATGTGCATTGTCTGGGATGACCCAGTTAACCTAATGAGCTACGTTTCCTACGTGTTCCAGACCGTTTTGGGCTATGACAAGAAGCGGGCTAATGAGCTAATGATGCAAGTCCATACCGAAGGTAAGGCGGCAGTCTCCTCAGGCGAGCGCGACAAGGTCGAAGCCGACGTGAAGAAACTACAGGTCGCCGGCTTGTGGGCCACGATGCAGCAGGCAGGATAAGAGTATGCAGGCTTGGAAGAAAAAGAAGTCCTTCATGCGTGGTGCGAAATACACGACTGTTTTCGAACCCATGGAGCGCGAGGTTTTAGGTGATCTCACCGCGACGGTCTCCGAGGCCATCATTGCGCGCGCGCAATCAGCGCCCAAGGACGAGCTGGCGGACATGCTTGATATGCCCACCGGCCACACCGAAGCACCGGAGGATCCATCGCTGGCCCGCCTCTTTCCGGATTTCAAAAAGGAGGGGGATGAGGAATTCGACGGCGATAACTCGCTGATGCGCTCGCTGCACGAGAATGACATCGCGCGCGCCAAGCTAGAAAACCTCCAGGTAATTAATACCGCGCTCGGGCCTACCGGCGGGGTCGAGGTGGCAATCAGCGAGGAGGAGGCGCATGCCTTCCTCGCCGGTCTCAATGACCTGCGCCTCTTCATCGCCGCCGGGGACGTGCCGCAAGATGCGCCCGGGGCAGACCGCGATACGCTTGTGGAATGGCTGGCCTTCTGCCAAGATTCGCTGCTCAACGTCATCATGGACTAGCAGAAGCGCAGGCTGGGAATAGAGAGGTGGTCCGCACTGCGCGCTTGCTAAAGTTGGAGACATTATGACGACGAGTGGACCCTTTGGCCAGCAGCATTCGCATGAGCCCAACCCCTTTCAGCCCCGCCCGGCAAGTCCCGGCGCGGGGCAGAAGCCTGTTCTCAACACGGGGGATTCGAAGAATTACACTCGGACCGGCCGACTGAAAACGGCTGCGTCTTTAACGGTGGGCTTCCTGGCCGTAGAGTGGATCATCCACATCATTAACTTCCTGTTCTTTGGAAGCGAGCTGGGCCAGTACGGAATTCACCCTCTGGATTTCAACGGCATTTGGGGGATTTTCACCGCGCCGCTTCTCCACGCAAACTTTGAGCATCTCATCGGTAACTCGCTGCCCGGTGCGGTCTTTTGCTTCCTCATCGGTCTTTCGGGGCGCAAAGCCTGGTGGGAGGTCACCGTCATCGTGGTGCTCATTGCGGGCATAGGCACGTGGCTATTGGGAGGTCCGGGAACATCGCACATTGGTGCCTCAGGAATGGTGTATGGCTGGTTGGCCTACCTCATCGTGCGGGGAATCTTTAACCGCTCGTTGGGCCAGTTCCTCGTTGGCGTGGGGCTGGGGTTTGCCTATTCCGGTCTCATTTGGGGTGTGCTGCCGATCTATGAGGGCGTCAGCTGGCAGGGGCACCTGTTCGGCGCTATTGGCGGCATTGTCGCGGGAATGGTGATTACCTCGGATGACCCGATTAAGAAGGTAAAGTCTGAGCCCCGGGGAGTAGTGCGCTAATGCCTGGTGCAACATCTCCCATTGGGATTTTTGATTCGGGCGTGGGCGGCCTGACCGTCGCGCGTACCATCATCGAGCAGCTTCCCGACGAATCCATCATCTACATCGGCGATACCGCCCACGCGCCCTATGGCCCGCGGCCCATCGCCCAAGTACGTGAGCTATCCACCGCGATTGCCGATGAGCTCGTGGAGCGCGGCTGCAAAATGTTGGTGATTGCCTGCAATACCGCTACGGCCGCCTTCTTGCACGATGCCCGGGAACGCTATGACATTCCGGTCGTCGAGGTGATTCGCCCGGCCGTACGCCGCGCCATCGCCACCACCCGCAACGGCAAGATTGGCGTCATCGGCACGGAGGGCACCATTAATTCAGGCGCGTACCAAGATCTTTTTGCCGTCAACCCGAATGTCGAATGCGAGGCGGTGGCCTGTCCTGATTTCGTGAACTTTGTCGAGCGCGGCATTACCGCTGGGCGCCAAATCCTGGGTGTGGCTGAGGGCTACCTCTCGCCGTTGCAATCGGCGGGCGTCGATACGCTCGTTCTTGGCTGCACGCACTATCCGCTGCTCACCGGTGTCATCCAGCTCGCTATTGGAGACAACGTCACTTTAGTGTCCTCGGCGGAGGAGACTACGAAGGATGTCTTGCGCATCCTCACCACTACGGACATGCTCGCCCCAGCGGGGCAGGTGCCCACCCGCAGTTTCGAGTGCACGGGTGACCACGCGGCATTCGAGCTCTTGGCCACGCGCTTCTTGGGACCCAAGATTTAGTGCTGGTGAAGATGTACAATCGACGCAAATCCCGCATCCCCCGTTGTTTCGTGGAACTATTGAACGCATGAAGCTGACCATCCTAGGCTGTTCCGGCTCGGTGCCCACCGTGGGTAATCCGGCCTCTGGCTATCTCTTGTCTTTTCCCTCTGCTCCGTCCATCATCATGGACTTGGGCCCGGGTACGCTTGCACGCCTGCAGGAACTCCAGGATCCTTGCGATGCCCACGTGGCATTAACTCATCTCCACGCCGATCACTGCTTGGACTTTCCGTCTTTGATGGTGTGGCGTCGCTTCCACCCCACAGCACCCGCGGCGTCCCGTAATTTCTGCCTCGGGCCGTCGACGACTGAGACCCACCTGGGCCGGTTGTCCTCGGATGCCCCGGACGGGGTGGATGACATGAGCGATACATTTGCGTTCAGCCCCTGGGTGGATCGGGAACGCCAGCTTGTCGACGATGTCTACATCACGCCTTTCCGAACCGTGCACCCGGTAGAGACGTATGCCTTGCGCGTCGAGCACTCCAAAACCGGAGCAACCTTGTGCTATTCCGCGGATTCGGCCTATACACCCGCGCTCGTTGAGGCTGCCCAGGGTGTGGATGCTTTCCTTTGTGAGGCTGCATGGGGCGAGACCTCGGAGGATAAAGCCCCAGACATGCATATGTCGGGAGCAGAAGCCGGACGCCTGGCGCGTGAAGCGGGTGTGAAGAAGCTGGTGCTCGTTCACCTCCAGCCGTGGGGCGATGCCGCCGCCACCTACGCAGCAGCTGCTCGCGAGTTCGACGGAGAGATCGTCGTCGGCGCTGCCGGGATGGAGCTCGAGTTCTAATACGCGCGGTAGGGTAGTGGGCATGACTGATTTCACTCGTGCTGATGGTCGCGCGCTCGACCAACTCCGTAGCGTTCGCATTACCCGCAACTTCACCACCAACCCGGCCGGGTCGGTCTTGGTGGAGTTCGGCAACACCCGAGTCATGTGTACGGCTTCCGTGGAATTCGGAGTGCCGCGCTTCAAGAAGGACTCCGGCGAGGGCTGGTTGACCGCTGAGTACGCGATGTTGCCTTCGGCCACCCACGATCGCATGCCTCGCGAGTCGATGAAGGGCAAGGTCAAGGGCCGCACCCACGAGATTTCACGTCTGGTGGGCCGCAGCCTGCGCGCAGCGGTGGACCTGTCTGAGCTGGGGGAGAACACCATCCAGCTGGATTGCGACGTGCTGCAGGCAGACGGCGGTACCCGCACGGCGTCGATCACCGGCGCGTATGTGGCGCTGGCTGATGCGATTGCCTACCTCAAGGAGGAAGGTGTCGTCCCGGGCGAGCCGCTGCTGGATCCCATCGCTGCTGTTTCCGTCGGCATCATCGATGGCCACGTGTGCCTCGATCTGCCCTATGAGGAGGACTCCCGCGCGGAGGTTGATCTCAACGTGGTGATGCAGGAGGGCGGAGACTTCGTCGAGATTCAGGGCACCGGCGAGCACGGTCTGTTCGGCCGCGCGGAGCTCAACGACATGTTGGATGTGGCTCAGGCTGGCTGCGCCCAGCTTATCGACGCTCAAAAGGCGGCCCTCGGATGGTAAAGCTCCTCGTCGCTTCGAATAATGCCAAGAAGCTCAAGGAACTGGAAAAGATTCTCGCCGATGCCGGCATCGCGGGCATCGAGTTGCTCCCCCTGTCCGCGGTGGAGGCTTACCCGGAGCCCGTGGAGGACGGTCGCACCTTTGCCGACAATGCGTTGATCAAGGCGCGCGCCGGGGTGAAGCACACCGGCCTAGCGACGATTGCGGATGATTCCGGCCTCGCGGTGGAAGAACTCAACGGCATGCCGGGCGTGCTTTCGGCCCGCTGGTCGGGCGGACATGGCGACGATGAAGCGAACAACCAGTTGCTGCTGGGGCAGATGTCCCACGTGCCCGCGGAGCGCCGCGCGGCGGCATTCGTGTCGGTCTGCGCCCTGGTGACCCCGGATGGCCAGGAGTATGTGGTGGAGGGCCGTTGGCCCGGCGCCGTGCTCACCGCACCGCAGGGCGAGAATGGCTTTGGCTACGATCCGCTTTTCCAGCCCGAGGGCGAATCCCGCTCCGCCGCGGAGATGTCCCCGGAGGAAAAGAATGCGGTTTCGCACCGCGGCCGCGCACTGGCGCAGCTGCGCGAACCTTTGGCGGCCCTCGCCGGCCAAGCCTAAGCATCCGCCGAGCCATGACGGCTAGCCCCAGCATCCGCGAGCTGGGCTGGTTGAGAGGGACCAAACTAGAAGGACCATCTGCGCATATTCTGCGAAAACCACCTGGGGAAACGCAGAAGCTGACTCGCAGGTGGTCCCTTAACTTTGGTCCCTCCGCACTTGGTTCTACTCACATGGTTCTCCTGCCCTCAAACGAACCTTCTGCGGTGCTTCAGCTGGTTTCTTTGCCCCCAGAGGAACCCGATGAGGGGAACCATATGACTAAAACCATTTGGGCGCAGGGCTGGGGTAAAGAAAAGCCCGCACGGAAAACTCGCGCGGGGTTTGAAATTGTGCGCCCGGTGAGACTTGAACTCACACGTCATAAGACACTAGAACCTAAATCTAGCGCGTCTGCCAATTCCGCCACGGGCGCGGGTTTCGTCGCTGCGGAGCACTCTTGGCTCTGCGCAACGTTCACTAGCCTACAGGGCGGCAGGCCATAGACGGAAATCCACTTTTCTGGGCGTGGTGGGTAGGCTGTTCAGGGTGAGCACCAACTCAGCACCGAAAAAGCGGATGAAGGTTCGATGGTGGCACATCGCCCTCATTGTGCTCTTCGTCGTGCTCTTTTTATTCCTTGCTTATTGGCAGTGGACTCGGTTCCGCTCCGGTTCGGGAACCTTTCAGAACTTGGGATACGCCTTCCAATGGCCGCTGTTCGCGGTTTTTGTTGTTTACGCATATCGCACCGCACTGCGCTACGAGAATGAGCGTATCGATGCCGAGAACGAAGCTCTCGAGCGGGGAGAAGAGCCAGCCCAATATGAGGCTGAGGACGTGCGCGCGGCCAAGGAGCAAGCCGTCACCAAGATCGACGAAGATTTTCTACCGCCCCGTCCACAGGTTGATGTGGAAACCTTCAACGCTATGAACAAGCAGCGCCGCCGTCGCGGCACCGAAGAGGAGAATTTATGAGCAACTCAGTGAACAACGCTGTCCATCCTGACCGTCAAGCGCGTATCCGTGGCCCGCTGAAGTTCTTTTCCATTGCCGCCACGATTACCGGTATTTTTCTTCTGATTCTTGTCGCGCGCATGATCCTGCAGTACGGCGTGGGCATGGAGATGCCGTCGTGGGCCACGCTCATCGCCCAGGCGCACGGCGTGGCCTACATGGTCTACCTCGTGTCCATCTTGGTCCTCGGCCCGCGTGCCATGTGGCCGGTAGGCAAGCTCTTTACCACGGCGCTCGCCGGTGTTGTTCCGTTCCTCTCCTTCTGGATGGAGCACAAGCGCCGCACTGAAGTTGTAGAGCAGTTCCAGCTTTAGGAGTCTTCCACAGGCACCATGATGAGGTTGGCGCCGGAATCGACTACATCCTGAGCTATCTCTGGGGATAGGTCATTTGTTGTGATGAACGTGTCAACTTGGTCAAAGTCGGCCACTCGGTGGGCCGACATGCGGGTGAACTTCTCTGGTGTGGTGACAACGATGATGCGCCTGGCTGCTTGGAAATAAGCCCGCTTAATGGTGGCCTCGGTGAGATTCGGGGACATGAGACCTACCGACGGAGTACACGCGCAGATACCCACGATTGCTAGGTCGAAGCGCATGGACATCACTGTGTCCACAGCTTCTGCTCCGTACACCGCAAGATCATCGCTATTGACGGTTCCGCCGGGAATTATGACGTCGGAGCCGGGTGTTTTGGCTAAGGCCGCGCCCGCGTACAGGGACATTGCTAGGGCCGTGATGTCCATGCCGGCGAGATTTCGGGCGACGGCCGTGGGTGTCGTGCCCGAGTCAATGAGAACACAGGAGCCGGGCTCGACTAGTCGTGTTGCCTCGGCAGCAATAGCGCGTTTTCCAGCGGGGTCCTCTTTTCGGCGAACCTCTAGGGGATAGCGTGCGCCTCGTCGCACAGCGGGGCGAGCGCCGCCGTGAAAGCGCGTGAGGGCCCCAGCTTCTTCTAACTCAGTGAGATCTCGGCGGATGGTAACCGCGGAGGCCCCAGTGAGTTCTTGCAATTGGCTGACCGTTTTGCTCCCCGAGTCAACAGCCCAAATGATTCTGCGTTGGCGTTCTTCCTTGTCCATACCCCTGATTGTATAGAACTGAAACGACCATATACAGTGAGCGTTTCAATCTTTAATCTGTAGCTTGTCAAGGCAAAAAGCCACGTCATGCAGGATTAAGGAAGATGATTGAAATGCGCAAGACCATTACCCTTGGGCTTATGATGAGTAAGCGGCTCGCTGAGAACATTGCCACTTATGCACCGCAAGGAGTTTCTACCCGGTGGATCGGTAGCGAAGTGGAAGCGCGTGCGTGCGACGGCGTGATTGTCGACGCCACAGAATTCGCTGGTGTTCCTCCCGGCCAGGTTGTGCTGGTGCTTGGCGACGTCAACGGAGTCGCCGAAGAACGCCTTCGGAAGTCAGGCTCGGTGGTCATGGATCGTCACCTGCGCACACATATAGACACCCTGTTAATGGCTTTTGCTGCTTTCGCTGAGCAACAGGCTCTCGTCTCGGTGGCTGCGGGCGAAGTGTACTAAAGCTGCGGAGACTAATCTGGAACGTAGCTATCTCTACTACGCACGAAGGGCTAAGACTCATGTCTCCTCGAAAACTCAGCACGACCCTCATCGCCCTCGTGGTGCTGTTGTCCTTGGCTTGCGCTGCGCTTGGTGTTTACGCTGTGCGCCAACCGCACGAGGTTTATAGCGCCCCAGTTCAGTCCACGAACTCTCAGGTGGTCAAAGCGGTCGAGCGCGAGGAGCAGGTTGTGCTCCTGGGCCTGGGTATCCAGGGGCTGGCGGAAAAATCCTCCGCTGGGCAGGTATTTGGTGTGAAGGTTCCGTGGACCGACCGCACCCAGTTTGTGCAGTATTCCTATAAAGCGAAGCTCGGTATCGAAGGCAAGGAAGTTCGCGTCACCGAAACCGGCGAGCATTCCTACACGGTCCACATTCCGGACTTTATCTTCATTGGGCATACCGACGAGGAGTTCAAGACCGCCGTGGAGAACAACGGAGTTCTCAGCTGGACCACGCAGCCACTCGACGCCGCATCCACGGTGTCGGACGTCCTCAGTGCCGATAAGAAGCGCAAGGACATCAACGACAACCGCGAGCTCTTACAAGACCAAGCCCGCAGCTTTTATGAAGGCATCATTCGCGGAGTGGACTCCGAAGCCCAGGTCACCATGGAGTTCAGCTAGATCCCACGTCGAGTGACCTTTTAACGTGGAATGAACCTTTTAACGTCGAGTGTCCTCTTTACGTGGAATGAACTATGTTCATTCCACCTCCGTGAACTTGCGGTCCCAATAAGCGCGTACCGGGTTGGCGTCCGCGAGGAGGATGTCGAAGCGGTCGTTGGCAATCTCGATGATTTCGCTCAAGACCACGCGCTGTTCCAGCTCATCCGAGTTGGACAGGCGGCGCACGCCCGCATCGATAACCCGGTCGGCCGAGTCGTTGGTGTCCAGGTATGCCACAAAAGGCATGTCGAAGCGCTCGCGGTAGGCCTGTGAGACGTCGATAAGCTGCTGCGTTTGGACATCATCGAGGTCATCCAGGGCCAAGGAACCGCGGTCGGCGGAGATGGTGGCGGCCGTGTCGGAGTCTGCGAGCAGCAGCTCATCCATCGCCGGGTAGTCGTGGATCAGTGCACGGCGCTGGTCGCTCGGAGCGGTGAGCACCGTGACCTGGATAGCCTCCCGCAGCTGGCTGACGTCCTGGAAGGGGCGCAGCTCCCAGGCAGCTTCGAGCGGCCAAGTTTCGTTGTTGAAGAGCGGGCGCAATGCGCTGACGAAGCTCTCGCGGTCCATCTCGTTGAGCTCCTTGAGCGAGACGCCGGCGCCGTCGAGGCGGCTGACATCATCACCGGACTGCGAGCCGACGTGGAAGAAGAGCAAGTTGAGCAGAATCGCGGTGATAGCGCCGATGGACATTCCGGAGGAGACGAAGATCTGCGCCCACTCCGGGAAGGCAGTCGCTACGTCCGGCTTGAAGGTGACGAGCATGGCCAGCCCCAGCGCGGTGGTAACGATGGCGGCGTTGCGTCCGTCGGCGATGTCTTCCTTCGCGATGGTCTGCAGACCGGCCCAGGCAACGTTGGCGAACAGAGCAAGGGAGGCACCGCCGAGCACCGGGGAGGGGATAGCCGCCACGATGGCTGCAGCCTTGGGTAGCAGCCCCAGGATGATCATGAAGCCCGCTGCTGACACCGCGACCCAGCGGGACTTCACACCGGTGAGGCGGACGAGGCCGACGTTCTGAGCAAAGCAGGTATAGGGGAAGGAGTTCATCACGCCACCAAGGGTGGTGGAGAGACCGTCGGCGCGAATGGCGCGCACAACGTCATCGCGCTTGATGCGCTTCTTCACAATCTCACCGGTGGCGAAGACATCGCCGGTGGTTTCCACCATGGTGATGATCATGACGATGATGAGGGAGAGAATCGCCATGATGTCGAACTTCGGCATACCGAAGTAGAAGGGCGTCGTCATGCCGATGGCATCAGCCTCACGCACGCCGTCAAAGGACGTATCGCCCAGCACGAAGGCCACGCCAGTACCGATGACCAAACCAAGCAACACAGACAGCGTGCCCATGAAGCCGCGGAAGAAACGTTGCACAACAATGATGATGGCCAGCGTGCCGAAGCCATAGAGCAGATCGCGTGCGGCCGGCACCCCGTCAGCGTAATTGACAAAGTCATTTGCTGAGACCGCCAGCAGCGACGTACCCATGACCAAGAGCACGGTGCCGGTGACAATCGGCGGGAAGTATTTGAGCACGCGTCCAAAGACCGGCGCAGCGAAAAAGGTAAAGATACCGGCGGCAATAATTGCGCCATAAATCGTGGGCAGCGGCTGGTCGCCCGCGCTCATACCAATGGCGATGATGGGGCTCACCGCCGTGGTGGTTACGCCCTGGATGATGGGCAGCCGGACGCCGATGTGCTTGCCGACGCCCACCGCCTGGATCAACGTGGCCAGACCACAGGTCAACAGGTCAGCGTTGATGAGGTGGATCGTGGTGGCCTCATCCAGCCCGAGCGAACCCGCGATAAGCAGCGGGACGATGACCGCGCCAGCGTAGAAAGCGAGAACGTGCTGGAGACCGAGCGCCGCTAACTTGGGCGCTGGCGGGACAACATCAACGGGGTGCGTTGGGGGAGTGGCGGGGCTAGCGGTAGCGGCGGTGTCGGACACGCAAAGAGCTCCTTGCTGAAGGGCGAGACGAGGATACTGCGCATAACAATAGAGCGCGGCGCGGACAGGCACCAAGAACTCGCCTGGAAGGTGTGGGAAAGGCCACGTCAGGGGGTGATTTACCCCCGCATCTAACCGTACGGTCGTTACCTATGAGAGAGCTGACCAGTGTGGTGCTAAAACCAGCCCGTTCGGTGGCATGGGGCCCGCATTTGCCGATATGAGGTTATGCGTCCGTACCCCTACTATGGGCTACAGAGAGGGGTTCGGTGACGAAACGGGTTGACCGAATTACCTGTGAACCGAAGTCACCTAAAGCCCTTCTGCGACTAAGCATTATGCGTCGTGTGAACTATGAAGGGAGTCAATTTAGTGACCACCGCAACTGAACAGTCCGTGCAATTCGAGGCATGGAAGGGCTTTGAGCCCGGCCCGTGGACTGAAAACATTGACGTTCGTGATTTTATCCAGCGCAATTACACCCCTTATGACGGGGACTCCTCCTTCCTCGCTGGGCCCACCGAGAAGACGCAGCGCGTGTGGGATCATTTGGAGAAGAATTACCTGTCCGTCGAGCGCCAAAAGCGCATCTTCGACGTGGATACCCACACCCCGAGCGATATCGATGCTTTCCCGGCCGGTTACATCTGTGAGGACGACAACGTCATCGTGGGCCTGCAGACGGATTCTCCGCTGAAGCGCGCCATGATGCCCAACGGCGGCTGGCGCATGGTCAAGCAGGCTATCTTCGAGGCCGGCAAGGAAGTTGACCCAGACGTAGAGAAGATCTTCACCCGCTACCGCAAGACCCACAATGACGCGGTCTTCGATATCTACACCCCGCGCATCCGCGCAGCGCGTTCCTCTCACATCATCACCGGCCTGCCGGATGCCTATGGCCGTGGCCGCATCATTGGTGACTACCGCCGCGTGGCACTCTACGGCGTGGATTACCTCATCGCTGAGAAGGAGGCTTCCAAGCACGCAGTCGGTGATATCGGATTCTCCGAGCACTGGGCACGCTACCGCGAGGAGCACGCCGAGCAGATCAAGGCGCTGAAGAAGCTCAAGGTCATGGCTGAGTCCTATGGTTTCGATATCTCGAAGCCCGCGAAGACCGCCCACGAGGCAGTGCAGTGGACCTACTTTGGCTACTTGGCCTCCATTAAGTCCCAGGACGGCGCCGCCATGTCCATCGGCCGCCTCTCCGCATTCTTCGACTGCTACTTCGAGCGCGACCTTGCCGCTGGCACCATCACCGAGGAAGACGCCCAGGAGATCATCGACCAGCTCGTGCTCAAGCTGCGCATCGTGCGCTTCCTGCGCACCGAGGACTATGACCAGATCTTCTCCGGTGACCCGTACTGGGCAACCTGGTCCGATGCCGGCTTTGGCGACGATGGCCGCCACATGGTGACCAAGACTTCCTTCCGTCTGCTGCAGACGCTGATCAACCTGGGCCCGTCCCCGGAGCCGAACATCACCATCTTCTGGGATCCGCAGCTGCCGGCGGGCTACAAGGAATTCTGTGCCCACATCTCGATTGAGACCTCCTCCATCCAATACGAGTCCGATAAGCAGATTCGTGAGCAGTGGGGCGACGACGCCGCAATTGCGTGCTGCGTGTCCCCGATGGCCGTCGGCAAGCAAATGCAGTTCTTCGGTGCCCGCGTCAACGCTGCGAAGGCCCTGCTCTACGCCATCAACGGCGGCCGTGACGAGGTCAGCGGCAAGCAGGTCGTGGACGGCTATGAAGCAATCCAGGGAGACGGCCCGCTCGACTTCGACGAGGTCTGGCAGAAGTACGAGGAGATGCTGGACTGGGTTGTGGGCACCTACGTTGAAGCCCTCAACATCATCCACTACTGCCACGACAAGTACGCCTACGAGTCGATCGAGATGGCGCTGCACGATTCGGACATCGTGCGCTCCATGGGCTGCGGTATCGCCGGCCTGTCCATCGTGGCGGACTCGCTCTCCGCCATCAAGTACGCCAAGGTCTACCCGGTGCGCGATGATTCCGGTCTGATCGTGGACTACAAGACGGAAGGTGACTTCCCCTTCTACGGAAACGATGACGACCGCGCCGATGACATCGCCGCCACCATCGTTCACACCGTGATGGAGAAGATTAAGGCCATCCCGATGTACCGCAACGCTATCCCCACCCAGTCGGTGCTGACCATTACCTCCAACGTTGTCTACGGCAAGGCCACCGGTGCCTTCCCGTCCGGCCACGAGGCGGGCACCCCGTTCGCGCCGGGCGCCAACCCGGAGAACGGCGCGGATAGCCACGGCATGGTTGCCTCCATGCTGTCGGTAGGCAAGCTGGACTACAAGGATGCACTCGACGGCATCTCGCTGACCAACACCATCACCCCGTCCGGATTGGGCCGCACCCCGGAGGAGCGCATCACCAACCTGGTGGGCGTCCTCGACGCCGGCTTCATCATGGATTCCGAATAGACCACATCCACACCACTTCCTAAGGAGAACACAACATGGCAACCAAAACTTTCGACGAGCGCCTCGCTTCCATGAAGGCCAGCCGCACCGCCAACAACATGAACTCGGGCCTCTACCACGCCAACATCAACGTCCTGGACAAGTCCACCCTGGAGGACGCCGTTGAGCACCCGGAGAAGTACCCGAACCTCACGGTCCGCGTTTCCGGCTACGCGGTGAACTTTGTGAAGCTCACCCGCGAGCAGCAGCTCGACGTCATCTCCCGTACCTTCCACCAGGGCTCCTAAATGGCAGATGGCATTACCGGCGTCGTGCACCTCAACCCTGAAGAAGGGGAGAAGGTGCGCGGCGCCGCCGCCGGTTTAGGAACGGATAATGACCTCGAGGGCTACACCCGACCGGAGTTGATGCAGGCCCGCCGCTCTGGCGATGTCGCGCTCGTGCACTCCTGGGAGCTGGTGACGGCCGTGGATGGGCCTGGAACCCGCATGACCATGTTCATGTCGGGTTGCCCGTTGCGCTGCCAGTATTGCCACAACCCCGACACCATGGAAATGAAGGTCGGCACCTTGGAGCGCATCGAGGATGTGGTCAAGCGCATTAAACGCTATAAGCCCGTCTTCAAGGCCTCCGGTGGTGGGCTGACCATTTCGGGCGGTGAGCCACTTTTCCAGATTGCCTTCGCACGGCGCTTGCTCAAGGAAGTCCACGATGCAGGCATCCACACGACGATCGATACCTCGGGCTACTTGGGCGCGCGCCTGCGCGATGAGGACCTGGACAATATCGACCTGGTGCTCTTGGACGTCAAGTCTGGTGACGAGGAGACCTATAAGAAGGTCACCCGCCGCGAGCTGCAGCCGACGATCGATTTTGGGGATCGCCTCAACGCCATGGGCAAGCCGGTCTGGATTCGCTTCGTGGTGGTGCCGGGGCTTACCGACAGCCCCGAGAACGTCGCCAACGTGGCCAAGATCGTCTCCCGCTGGAAGAGCAATATTGAGCGCATTGAGGTGCTGCCCTTCCACAACATGGGCGCGGACAAGTGGCACGAGCTGGGCTACCCGTACACCCTGGAGGACACAAAGCCGCCGAAGCCGGAAGACGTGGAGGAGATCCGCGAGGTGTTCCGTAAGGAAGGTTTCGTGGTCTACTAGAAGCATGAAACGCTTCGGCCATACCATCAAGGAACACACCATCACCGTCCCCTGGGACTATGACAATCCAGCCGCGGGGGAGTTCGAGCTCTATGCTCGGGAAATCATCCCGCCGGGCGGTGAGAAGTACCCGGCGCTGCTCTATAACCAGGGCGGGCCGGGTTTCCCGGCGCCGCGGCCGACGGGTGCCACTGGGCTGATCGGCAAGGGCTTGGAGCGCTACCGCTGGATCCTCATGGACCAGCGCGGCACTGGGCGCAGCCACCGCATCGATGAGCTCAGCCCGGCTGAGGATCGCACGGCGCAGCGCTTGGCACAGCTGCGGCAGGAGAATATCGTGCGCGATGCCGAGCACCTGCGCGGGCACCTCGGCGAGGACTCCTGGGATCTCTACGGCCAATCCTTTGGCGGCTTCATCATTACTGCCTATATTTCGATGTTCCCCGATTCCATCGGCCGTGCCTTTCTCACCGGTGGCCTGCCCACCCTGACTAAGGGTGCGGATGATCTCTACCGCACGACCTTTGCCAAGCTCAAGGTGCGTCACGAACGTTTCTTCGCCCAGTTCCCGTGGGCTCAAGCACGCATCGAGGAGCTCATCCACCACCTGGACAACTCAGAGGAGCTGCTGCCGACAGGGGAGCGTCTGTCCTCCCGCCGCTTCCGCACTATCGGCATTGAGCTGGGACGCGGCACCGGCTTTGATTCTCTGGGATACCTGCTGGAGGAGCCTTTCCGCACCGTGAACGGCGAGAAGCGCTTGCGTTCGGACTTCCTCAACAACGTCGGTAGCCGCGTGAGCTTCCAGGCCGGTCCTCTCTACGCGGCGATTCATGAGTCCATTTACGGTGGCGTTGGCGGCCAGGCCGTCACCGGCTGGGCGGCGCACCGCGTGCGCGAGGAATTCCCCGAGTTCGCCGAGGATGGCACGTGTCTGACCGGCGAGCACATTTTCCCTTGGCAGTTCGACGAGGACCCGGCGCTGCGCCCCTTCAAGCAGGCTGCCGAGGAGCTCGCCGCCCACGAGTGGGCAAGCTCGCCGTACGATGCCGCCAAGCTTGCCGACGCCCCCGTTACCGCCTCCGCCGCCATCTACCTTGACGATATCTTCGTGCCCTTCGAAGACTCCCTGGCCACGGGGGAGACCTACCGCGACCTGCGCCCAGTGGTGACCAACCGCTTCCAGCACAACGGTATTAGCGAAGACGGCGCAGGGATTCTGGGTGAGCTCTTCCGGGTGGCCGACCAGCGTTAAGCGCTTCGACTGGGCTCGGGGAGTAGTCTCCCTCGCCGTGTGGTGGTGGTCACCGTGTGGCACACTGGTTAGGAAAATCTAAATCGAGCAGAAAGGATAAGCCTATGGGCGGTCTCATCGTCATCGGCGTGATTCTCCTACTTATTATTGCCACCGCCTTCGACGGTTTCTATATCGTCCGGACGAAGGAAGCCGCCATCATTGAGCGGATGGGTAAGTTCGTGAACGTTGCTCACGCGGGCTTGCACTTCAAGGTGCCTTATGTCGACCGCGTGCGCGCCAAGATCAGCCTGCAGATCCGTCAGCTCGATGTCATGGTGGAAACCAAGACCAAGGACAACGTCTTCGTTCAGATCCCCGTTGCCGTGCAGTACGAGGTAGTTCAAGGCAGCGAGCGCCAGGCCTTCTACACCCTGTCCAACCACGAGCAGCAGATCGTGGCTTACGTTCAGGACAACGTCCGCTCCTCCGTGGCAAACATGAACCTGGATGATTCCTTCTCATCCAAGGACACCATCGCCCGCAACGTGGCGATGTCCCTGCGCGATAACATGGCCGCCTATGGCTGGAACTTCGTCAACACCCTGGTCACCGATATTCGCCCGGATGCCCGCGTGCGCGAGTCCATGAACTCCATTAACGCGGCGCAGCGTGAGCGCGAGGCAGCCGTCGCCCAGGCAGAGGCCGAGAAGATCCGCGTGGTCAAGGAAGCCGAAGGTGCGGCCGAGGCCAAGAAGCTGCAGGGCCGCGGTGTGGCTGACCAGCGTAAGGAGATCGTCGAAGGTATTGCTCAGCAGTATGAGCTGCTGCGTGCTGCCGGCGTGCAGGAGAACCCCGAGACCCTCATGCTGGTGTCCCAGTACCTCGACGCCATGGTGGATGTGGCCGACCGCGCTCACACCAACGTGCTCTACATGCCGTCCAACCCGGGCGGCATGCAGGATCTCTTCGGCGGTATGCGCGATACGTTGCTGTCCACTAACGCTATTAATGAAGCCCCGAAGCCGAAGGTGCCGGCCGGCGAAGCAAAGCACAGCCGCGAGGACGCCGCCGCTGAGCGCCGCCGCCGTGAGGAGCAGGAGCGCCGCGAGCGCGATGAGCGTGCCCGCCGCGAAGCTGAAGCGATGGAACAGGCACAGCGCGCACAGCAGCAGGCACAAGAACAGGTGCAGAACGCTCAGCAGGGCCAGGGCTTTGGTCAGATTTCGGGCTTCCCAGCCCCGCCGCAGGGCAACAACCAGCCGCAGAGCGCGCGTGACTACTTTGATCAGTTGCGCAACCAGCTCAACAAGGACAACTAAACACAGTTAAAACACCCGAAGAGGGCCTTCCCGCAGTTTGGGAAGGCCCTCTTGTCGTTGCCCTACACAGCGGACGTGATAGCTAGGCACCGCGCATCATGTGGTGCAGCGCCGAGCACGCTACCTACTTGACGTAGCCGATGTTCTCCACCTCAATGACGGCGAAGGAGTTGGCACCGAAGTTTGCGATATCGGGGTGGGTCGCAACCATGGTCGGGCCGTTGAAGATAGGAATGATGCCGTACTGGGCAAGGGCTTCTTTCTCCAGCTCATTGGATCTTTTGATCTGCTCGTCTGGGTCAGCGATCTGGGATAGCTCGTCGATCTTCTTGTCCAGTTCTGGCGTACCCGTACCGGAGCGGTTGAGCTGGGAGCCGGAGCGATAGGTCTGGCCGAAGTAAGCGACACCGAAGGGATCACCGGATGAGAAACCCATAGGCAGAATATCGAAGTCGTACTTGGAGGTGATCTCAGAGAAGTCAGAGACTGGGCGTTCCTCCACCTTCAGGTCCACGCCGATATCCTTCATCATCTTTTGGGTGGCGGTCGCCATGGCCTTGCTGATGGAAGAATCTCCCAGCAGCGTGTAGCGCATGGACAGCTTCTTGCCGTCCTTCTCGCGGATGCCGTCGCCGCCTTCCTTCCAGCCGGCTTCATCGAGGAGTGACTTGGCCTTCTCTGGATCGAAAGAAATGACTGCGCCGACGTTGTCCTCGTAGCCCTTCTGGGTTTGGTAGAGGTTGAAGGAGCCTGGCAGGTCTTCGGTGTAACCGTTGAGTCCGTTGAAGCGGATACCGGAGAGCGTGGCGCGGTCGATACCGGTCATGATGGCTTCGCGCACCTTGATGTCAGAGAGGATCTCGTTCTTGGAGTTGAGCGTGTACAGGTTCTTGCCTGGGGTCATGGCGGTGCGAATTTCAACGTCGGGCATGTCCTTGACGGCTGCCAGGCGTTCCTTGTTGGCCACGCCGGTGGCGTCGATTTCGCCGGCCTTGAAGGCGTTAATGGAAGCCTGGTCTTCCATCTGGCGGTAAGTCACCTTGTCCAGGAAAGGCTTATCACCCCACCACTTCTCGTTCGGGACGAAGGTAGCGCTGCCGTTCTTGAAGTCGACGCTTTCGACCTTGTACGGGCCCGCACCCCACTCCGGGTGGACCTTGCCCAGGTAGGCCTCGTTGAACTTCTCCGCGGAGTCAACCTGTGGCGGGAGCAGGACGTTGAACAGACCCTGCCACCACGGATAGGCCTGTTTAAAGGTGATGACGGCCTGCTTGTCGTTCTCACCTGGCTTGACGGACTCGATGAGCTCGTAGCCGTCGGTGGCGCTAACGTTGACGTCCTTGTTCTCACCGTTGTTGAACTTCCACGTGTTCTCAAAGGATTTCCAGTCAATCGGAGTACCGTCGTTGTACTGCGCCTTCTCGTGGATGGTGAAGGTGACGACAGTCTTTCCGTCCTTTTCTTCGTCTTTGACGTCGGTGATGTAGTCATTGTTGACGTGGAACTCACCCGCGCCATCGAAGAGGCCAATTTGCGGGTTGTAGTACTTCCACAGGCTCAGGGTGTATGAGGTGGCGTCGGCCTGGAAGGTGTTCTGCTGCTGGGAGATCTCGTCGATAGCCAAGCGCAGCTCGCCACCCTCCTTGAGCTCGGAGCGGTCCTTGGGGTTGTAGGAGCCGTCCAGCTTGACGTCGAGCTTCTCGCCGGAGGCGGAATTCCCTGATCCATCGGAGCCGGAGCCGCCATCGGAGGCGCAGCCGGTGAGGATGAGGGCAGAGGCGGTGACCACTGCGAGGGCGGTCCTGCGGAGCTTCATATTCATATGTGTGTCCTTTCGAGAGGAAACATGGAGACAAAGGTGAGTATTTAGTTATAAGTCTTGCTAAGCCGGGGTTTCGGTGGGCTGGTAAATCTCGCGCACCCGGTCACGCTCCACGGCTGGATCCGGCACCGGGATGGCGGAGAGCAGCGCGCGGGTATAGGCGTGTTGCGGGTTGTCAAAGACCTCGTCCGTGGGGCCGTATTCCACGAAGTCGCCCTTGTACATCACGGCGACCTTGTCGGAAAGGTGGCGCACAACGGACAGGTCGTGGGCCACGAACACCAAGGAGATGCCCAGGCGGTTCTTCAGGTCGTGCAGCAGGTTGATGATGCCGGCCTGGATGGAGACGTCGAGGGCGGAGACGGGCTCATCGAGCACCACGATGGAGGGGTTGGTGGCCAGAGCACGGGCCAGGCCGATGCGCTGGCGCTGTCCGCCGGAGAAGTGTCCGGGGAAGCGATCCACCTGGTGGGATTCCAGACCGACGAGCTGCATCAGCTCAGCCACGCGCTGGCCGACGTCCCCCTCGTACCCCAGCGACTCCAGCGGCTCAGCGATGATCTCGCGGATGGTCATACGTGGGTTGAGCGAGCTCATCGGGTCCTGGAAGACGATTTGGATGTCCTTGCGCAGCTTCCGGCGCGCCGACGCGCTCAAGCCGGAGGTGGTGGTGCCGTTGACCACGATGGTGGAACCCTCCGGCGGGTTGAGGTTCATGATCTCCAGCAGGGTGGTGGTCTTGCCGGAGCCGGACTCGCCCACGATGGCAAAGCACTCGCCCTGGTGCACATCGAAGCTGACGTTCTTGACCGCGTGTACTGTGCCGACGCGGCGCTTGAGAATCGCTCCCTTGATGAGCGGGAAGTCCTTGACCAGGTTCTTGACCTCCAGGGTGACCGGCCGCTGCTCGTAGGGAGTATCGCCCAGGGTATCGGCGGAAATCTTCGGCAACGGGTACATGCGCTCGCCACCGATGGTGCCGTCCTTGATCTCGTCGGAGCGCAGGCAGGAGGCGAAGTGTCCGGGGACGTCGTCAAGCGCGCGCAGCTCCGGTTCCAAGGTTTGGCACTCATCCTTCACCACCGGGCAGCGGTCCGCGAAGGGGCATTCGGCGGCGACGTCGATAAGCTGTGGCGGGGTACCCACGATGGGGGTCAGTGGTTCGTCGGTGGCCTTGTCCACGCGCGGCGTCGACCCGAGAAGACCCACGGTATAGGGCATCTTGGGGTTGTTGAAGATGGTGTCGACATCACCGAGCTCCACCGGGCGCCCGGCGTACATGACCAGGACGTCGTCGGCGGTGCCGGCGACCACACCCATGTCGTGGGTAATCATGATGACTGCGGCGCCCGTTTCGCGCTGGGCTACCTTGAGGACCTCCAGGATTTGGGCCTGGATGGTGACGTCGAGCGCGGTGGTGGGCTCGTCGGCGATGATGACGCGCGGGTTGTTGGCCATGGCGATGGCGATGACCACGCGCTGGCGCATACCGCCGGAGAATTCGTGCGGGAATGACTTCACGCGCTTGTCCGCTTCCGGAATGCCGACGAGCTCGAGCAGGCGTACTGCTTCCTTCTCTGCCTCCTTTTTGGAGACATCGCGGTGGGTTTGGATGGCCTCGATGAGCTGGTCGCCGATGGAGAACACCGGGGTCAGGGAGGAGAGAGGATCCTGGAAGATCATGGCGATATCCTTGCCGCGGATCTTCGACATCTCCTTATCCGATTTGCCAATGAGCTCGGTGCCGGCATAGACCACGGAGCCTTCTACCTTGGCGTAGTCCGGCAGCAGGCCCATGACGGCCAAAGATGTCACGGACTTACCGGAGCCGGACTCGCCCACAATCGCCAGGGTGCGCCCCGGCATGAGGTCGAAGTCGACGCCACGCACCGCGTGGACGGAGCCGGCCTCCGAGGGGAAGGTGACGGTGAGGTTGCGCACGGACAGCACCGGCTCGGTGGATGCAGTGGGGTCGGTGGCGCGGCTGGCCGGGTCGGCGTTGGCGGTGTGTGCAGTATTCTGCGGGGTCATGCTCGGCCTCCGGAGTTCGAGTTGGGGTCAATGGCATCGCGCAGGCCGTCGGCGATGAACGCCATGGAGACGGTCAGCAGCGTGAGGATGCCTGCGGGGAAGTAGAAGAGCCAGGGCGAGGCCTCGACGGCGTTGGCGCCGCCGGCCAGGAGGGTGCCCAGGGAGACGTCGGGAAGCTTCACGCCCAAGCCCAGGAAGGACAGCGCGGTCTCCGACATGATGGTGGACACCACGCCCAGAGCAGCTTGGATGATGAGCAGCGAGCCGATGTTGGGCACCACGTGGCGGAAGATGGTGCGCAGGCGCGAGACTCCCATGTAGTCTGCGGCGCGGACGTAGTCGTTCTCGCGCACACTCAGCGCCATGGCCCAGATGACGCGCGCCGGGTACATCCAGCCGAAGACGATGAGCACCACGATAAGCAGCTTCCAGTCACCGCCGGAATCAGAAACCACCAGGGCGATGAGCAGGAAGGTCGGGATAGCCAGCAGGAAGTGAATGACTGCCAGGATGAGCTTTTCCACCGCACCGCCGTACATGGCCGCGGCCGCGCCGATGAAGGCGGAGATCAGGGTAGAAGCCAGCGAGACGATGAGCGCAATGATCAGTGAGCGGCCCAAGCCGTGGACGGTCTGCGCAAAGAGATCGTTTCCGGAGTCCGTGGTTCCGAACCAGTGCTCCGGGGAAGGCCCGGTGGACAGGTTGAAGAAGTCCGGCTCGTCGAAGGACCACGGGGTGAGGTAGCTGCCGAAGATGGAGAGCAGCGCGAGTAGCACGAAGATGACGAGTCCGACGGCAGCTGCCTTGTTGCGGAAGAAGCGGCGAACGTACAGCTTGAGCTTGGAGGTGCCGCGGAAATCGCTGCTGGAGAATTGCTTGCGCTGTGCGTCATCGACGTCGACGCCGGAGCCGAGTGCGGATTGTGCGCTGGGTTCGGTCTGCGGTGAAAAGTCCGCAGTGGCGGCATGCGGGCGCACGCCGAGGTTGTCCGCGGCGGTGTCGATGGCGAGGTCGTTGCGGCGGTGGCGCTCGGTGTGGCGGGCTTCTGAGCGTGGCGACGTGGATTTCTTTTCTGGAGACATTTAGCTCACCCTTACTCGCGGATCGAGGGCGACGACGACGAGGTCAGCCAGGATTGCGGAGAAGGCAATCATGACGGCACCGAAGGCGGCGACGGCGGTGGTGCCGTTGACGTCGTTGCGGCTGATGGTTTCGATGAAGTACTGGCCCATTCCCTTCCACGCGAAGATGGTTTCCGTCATGATGGCGCCGGTAAAGATTCCGGGAACGGAGAAGGCCACGGAGGTTGCCACCGGGATGATGGAGGTGCGCAGGGCGTGCTTGCGAATAGCCTGTGCACGGGTCAGGCCCTTGGCGCGGGCGGTGCGCACATAATCGGCGTTCAGGTTATCCAGCAGCAAGGTGCGCTGCATCATGTGGTAGCCGGCGTAGCTGATGATGATGAGCGAGATGGACGGCAAGATGAGGTGCTGCGCCATATCCAGCAGCTTGGGGAAGAAGCCTTCGACGCCGAGGCTGGAGGCACCCGTTACGTAGACCACGCGGTGGCCGGTGACGCGGTTGATCCACAGACCACCGGCGACGACCAAGATGGAGGCCACGACGACGTGCGTGTTCATCGTGATGATGGAGACTCCCTGCCAGAAGCGGTCCGCTGCCCTGTACTGGCGGGAGGCGGTGTAGACGCCGAGGGCGACACCGATGATGACGGAGAGAATCGTGGCCACGAGCAGCAGCTGTGCCGAGACGAGCGCGCGGTGCGCGATTTGTGCGCTGACCGGATCTCCAAGAGGGGAGGTACCCCAGTCCCAGTGGAAGATGATGTTGGACAGCCATCCCCACCAGCGCTCAATAAGCGGGGTCTCAGGGTTGAGACCAAGTGGAGTGAGAATTCGGCCGATTTCTTCCGGCTCGAGCGGTGGGTTGCGGCCGACATAATTTGATCGGGGATCAAGGAAGGTTGCGGCCAGGAGGTACGCGATATTAGTCGCGAGGAAGATGACTACCAGCCAGCTGGCGGTCTTCTTGATGATGTACTTGAACATCACTATTCCTTCGCAGGGGTCGTCTCGGCAGGATTGGGAGTGATGGCGGCCAGCGAGAACTCACGGCGTCCATGTGACCTAGACCTCAGGCTAGGCGCTGTGTCACATATTAAAAGAATTGTGAGGTGGGAGGGAAAGATTTATCGTTTTAGATTCCTGAGGGGGTGACCCTTATGTGAGTTCAGGTTGCATCAATTACATATTAATAGGTCTATAGAAATTCCCGGCTGGGAGGAATGTTGGCGCAGTGCACCCCAGGGTTCACGAAGCAGAAAACTATGCACGGCCGTTTAGGCGCGAGTGAATATTATGCGCATAAATTCGGGGGTGCCGGGAAGGGGATCGGGGCACCTAAAGGGGGTAAAAATCTTCAGCAAGCATTCAGTAGCTGACGGAGCGCATCCTTCTCCGCTGCCGTGACCCAAACTTCATAGGCGGCTTTTACCTCGACGATGCGGCGTGCATACTCGCAACGAAATCCCTTGTTGGGAGGCAGCCACGTGGCGGCATCACCAGCGCCTTTCTGCTGGTTGAGAGGGCCATCGACGGCAAGGAGGTTGCGGGGATCATTAGCAAAGTCGCGGCGCTTTTCTGGTGACCATTGCTGGGCGCCTTTCTGCCAGGCGTCGGCAAGCGGCACAACGTGATCAATCTGTACCGCACGTGATGTCTGCGCCCCGCGCTGGAACTCAATGTCCTGGCCCGAATAGGGATCGTGCAAGGTGCCGGCGAGCGCCACGCAGTCGTGGGTACCTTCCTTGAGAACGAGGCTCTCCGGATCCAGGTCCCTGCGGAGGATGTCATTGCGGGTATCGCAGCCGTTGTGGCCGAACTCCACCGTGACGTCATCGGACCAAGCCTGGCCGAATTCCTCACGCTCATAGCCGGTCATGGGAGCGCGGCCTTTGACCTCCAGGGAATCTAGGGTGGCGAGCGCTTCGGCGATGTCCGGCGCAATGCTTGGCGCGGGTGTGGCCTCTTCGGCTTGTTCTTCTGCTGGGCTTTCCTGCGTGGGTGCCGCTGTCTCAGTGGCCTTGGGCCGCTCGGGCGTAGGTTCGGTTGGGGCGGGGAGGATAAGGCCGATGGCCACTAGTACTGCTACCGCGGCGTTGAGCAGCGCGGCGATGAAGAACGGGGTACGAGTGGCCATGACGTATTGATCCTAGTGGGTAGAATCGGCACACGGTATGAGTATCGATATGTTCTTTGACGAGTACCTCGCTGAACGCGGTTTGAAGCGCTCGGCCGAGGTTGTCCCGGACCACGCCTGCCAGGTCTTTTCTGATGCGTCTGAGTCGAAGACCCAGTCTTCCCTCGATGAGGCCGCGCAGCTCGTCGCTCGCACTTTGGGGGAGTAGCGTAGGTGTCTGATTTCCACGTCTCTGTGCCTTTGTCCGCGCGTTTGGGCTCCGAGCCTTTCGCGCTCTCTTTCTCTGGACAGGGTTATGCCTGGCTGCCGACGTTGCGCGACGCCCTCGTCACCGGCGTCCAACCCAAGATTGCGGAGTACCTCGCCGCGGCTGAGGAAATCCTTGCCCCGCTGGAAGAGGAGCTTCTGTCTGCCGCTCCGCACGGGTTTGCGCCTTTGACCTGGGCAGATTCGGAACCGGCGTGGGTGCACGCGCTTGCCGACGCCTCGCTTTCCACCCCCGGCATCCTCACCGCGCAGCTAGCGGTCCTCGAATCACTGCGTGCGCAGGGAATAGAACTCGAGGATGCCGTCACCAGCATTGGCCATTCCCAGGGCGTGCTTGCCGCGGCGGTCGTTGAGGGACGCATGAGCCCAGCCGAGGCTCTGGCGCTGGCACGCCTCATCGGCGCGGCTCTGGAGACAACCGCACGCAGTGCTGGGCTGGTCCGCACCCCGCAGGGCGCGCCCATGGCGGCGGTGACCGGCGCGACGAAGCAGCAACTACTCGACGCCGGAGCACACATTGGGCTCGACAATGGGCGGGGGCGCTTCGTCATCGTCGGAACCCCGGCTGAACTTTCCCGGGTGAAGGCCGCGCTGCAAGAGAGCTCGGACCTCAAGGAAGATCGGGAAGGGGAGCCAGCCGCCGTCGTTGTCACCGACCTTGAGGTTTCAGCCGCGTTCCACCATCCCACCATGAAGCACGCGGTGGAACAGGTGGAAAGCTGGGCCGGGCGAATCGGCTTGGACCCAGAAATCACCGCGCAGCTCGCGCGCGCAGTGCTCACGGACTACGTGGACTGGCCCGAGCGCATTGACACAGCGCTTCAGGCCGGGGCGCGTTGGATTTTGGAAATCGGGCCCGCCCGCGGGGTGGAGCCGCTGACTCGGGATCTCGTTGCCGGGCGCGGAGTGGGCACGCTGGCCGTCGCTGCACCGGAAGGGCTGGCCCAGCTCGTGGAGCCAGGCCGCGCACCCGTTCTGCCCCGCGCGTGGTCCGAGTGGGCACCGCGCGTGGCAGACGGGCGTCTGGCGACTGCCTTTACGCAGGCCACCGGTTACTCACCGGTCATGCTCCCCGGGATGACCCCCACCACGGTTGATCCGGCCATCGTCGCCGCGGCCGCTAATGCTGGGCACTGGGCGGAGCTGGCCGGCGGGGGACAGCACACCGATGTCATCTTTAAGGAGAACCTGCACATCCTGCGCCGACTCCTGCAGCCCGGGGTTAATGCCCAGTTCAATGCGCTGTACCTTGCGGCTTTCCAGTGGCGCCGCCAGATCGAGGGGCCGAACTCAATTCTGCGAGCACGCGCAGGAGGAGCACCCATCAACGGCGTGGTGATTTCCGCTGGCATTCCTCCTGTGGAGGAGGCAGTGGAGCTGGTGGAAAAGCTCCACGGGGCAAACATCCCCTGGGTCGCTTTCAAGCCGGGAACTTCGGCGCAGGTGGAGGAGGTACTCCGTATCGCCGATGCTCTCCCCGAGACCACCGTCATCATGCAGCTGGAAGGTAGCGCGGCCGGTGGCCACCATTCCCTAGAAGGCCTCGATGAGGTCCTTGTTGCTACCTACGCGCGGATCCGTGAGCGCGACAATGTCCTCCTCGCCGTTGGCGGGGGAATCGGCACCCCGGCGCGTGGCGCGGAGTACCTGCTGGGTACGTGGGCGCAACGCTTCGGCCTGCCCGCAGCCCCAGTCGATGCCATCATGGTGGGCACCGCCGCCATGGCGGCGAAGGAATCCACCGCATCCGAGTCAGTAAAGCAGGCGCTCGTTGCCGCGCACAGCGGGGACGTTGTGTCGGGCCGCTCGGACCTGGGCGCGGACATCCATGAACTGGACAACTCTTTCGCCCGCGCCGGGCGCCTTCTGGATGAAGTGGCCGGTGACGCCGCGGCCGTGGAGGCGCGCCGTGCGGAAATCATTGAAGCCATCGGGCGCACGTGCAAGCCTTATTTCGGCGACCTCGATGCGATGTCCTATTCCGAGTGGCTGCAGCGCTACCTTGAGCTGTCCTACCTGGACGGCTGGGTCGATGAATCCTGGTTGAGTCGGTTTACCCGCATGGTGGCTCGCGCCGAAGCCCGCCTTTACCCGACCGATCACGGCGAGATCGAGCTGCGCGTTGAGGTTGACCGCGAGAACCCGGCTGAGGCAATTAATCAGCTAACCGGACTCTACGGTGAGGCCGCGCTGCACCCGACCGACGCCGCGTGGTTCATTCAGCTCGTGGATGGTCCCGGCAAACCCGCAAACTTTGTGCCGGTCATCGATGCTGACGTACGCCGCCGCTGGCGCCGCGACACCTTGTGGCAGGCACACGATGAGCACTACGAGGCCGATGAGGTCTGCATCATCCCTGGCACGGCGGCCGTTGAGGGAATCGAGCAGGCCAACGAGCCGGTGGCGCAGGTGCTTGCCCGATTTGAGCAGGCGGCGCTTGCGCTTCTCGACGGGACTGACGATGACACTGGCGAGCCCGCTTTCAGCACTGAAGAGCTCATCCGCCGCGCCCCGGGGCTGAATTGGGCCGGGCGCGAACAGCCCAACCCGCTGAGCTTTGGCCTTGAGGGCGCCGAGCTGGAAGCCGCGGGCGAGGAAGCCATGTGGTTGGCCGTTCCTTTCCACTCCGATGCGTCGATGCGTGTTCGCATCACTCCGCCGAGCATTCCTGGTGCCTCACCACTCGTTAAGGTCGAGGATGCCGAGACCGCCATGCGGGAGCTGCTGCGCCAGGCCCTCGGCGGTGATCTTCCGGACGTTAGCTCCGGGACCGCGACGATCAGCGCTCACCTCAGCGCCACCGACATTGCCCACTACAGCGCGGTGACCAGCGGGGAGATGAGCGCGACTGTCTCGCCCGATGTCCTCGTCGGTCCCGCTTGGCCGGCACTCTTCGCAGTCCTGGCCAGTGCACGCACAGAGTCCGCGGAGCCGGTGGTGGAGGGCTTCCTCGACCTCGTCCACCTCGAACACTCGATGAGCCTCAAGCCAGACACCTGGGAGCTGCTTCGCGCCAGCGCCGCGCCGGGCTCCGAGCCTTTGGACCTGCGCTACACCGCCGAGCTGGAGGAGGTACGCGATACGCCGTCAGGGCGCGTTGTCGACGTTTCTGTCGGCGTGACTGCAGCCGTGCGCGGAGAAGAACATGAATTCGCGCAGTTGCACGAGCGCTTCTTCATCACCGGGCGCCGCGGTGACGCCGCGCTCGAGACCGTGGACGCCGCAACTTATGGTGCACAAGAAAGCGGGGCAGAGACAGTAGAGTCATCGGTCCGTGAGACACCGCGCTCCTTCCGCCACCGCACTAGCGCTGTGGCACCGGAATCCTTGCGCCCTTTCGCCGTGGTCACGGGGGATAGGAACCCCATCCACCTGTCATCGAACGCGGCGGCATTGGCGGGACATCGTGAAGGCCCCATCGTCCACGGCATGTGGACCTCGGCGCTGGCACAGGCGGCCGCGGCTTTCGACGGTGCCCGCGTCCTCGAGTGGTCCGCTACCTGGCTTGCACCAGTGCTTCCGGGCAGTGAGGTGGAGTTCGAGGTGGAACGGGTGGGCGTCGACAAGCGGTGCGGCTACGGTGAGGTCCGCAGCGTGACCGCCACCAGCCAGGGCGTGCCGGTGCTTCAGGCGCGAGCGACGATGAGCAGCCCCACTACCTTCTATGCCTTCCCCGGCCAGGGCATCCAATCCCCGGGGATGGGGATGAAGGACTATGCAGAATCCGCAGCGGCGCGCGCCGTGTGGGAGCGGGCGGACGAGCACACGCGGCAGAGCTTGCGCTTTTCCATCCTGGAGATCGTCCGCCACAACCCTGACACAGTGGTGGTGGCTGGTGAGACCTTCACCCACCCGGACGGCGTGCTGTATCTGACGCAGTTCACGCAGGTGGCCATGGCGACGCTCGGATGCGCACAGATTGCAGCGCTCAAGGAAGCCGGGGTTCTCGAGAGCGGCGCCTTCTTCGCTGGCCACTCGGTGGGCGAGTACAACGCCCTGGCCGCTTATGCCGGGGTCCTGTCCTTGGAGGCGGTCCTGGACATCGTTTATGTCCGCGGGCTGACCATGCACCGTTTGGTCGAGCGCGATTCCGTAGGCCAGTCGCTCTATGGTTTGGCGGCGCTGCGCCCGCACAAGATGGGGATGAGCGCGGGCGAGGCCTTCGCCCACGTCGCCCGTGTGGCCGCAGAGACCGGCGAGTTCCTTGAGGTGGTCAACCACAATATCGCCGGGCGCCAATACGCAGTGGCCGGGACGAAGGCGGGACTGGAGGCGTTGGCTCATGACGCCGAGCGCCGCGCCCCTGGGCAGCGCGCCGTTATCCCCATCCCGGGGATTGACGTGCCCTTCCACTCCTCCCGTTTAGTGGGCGGTGTGGCAGATTTCCGCGCGCACCTCGATGCGCTCATCCCTGAAGAGATTAACCTCGACGCGCTGGTGGGGCGCTATATTCCTAACCTCGTGGCGCGGCCCTTCGCGCTGAGCCGCGAGTTCGTGGAGTCCATCGCAGAAGTGGTGGACTCGGAGCCTATTGCGGAGATCCTGGCGGACTTCGATGGTGCCATGGCGAGCCCGGCGCGTCTTGGTCGAACCCTGCTCATCGAGCTTTTGGCCTGGCAGTTTGCCTCCCCGGTGCGCTGGATTGAGACCCAGGACCTGCTCCTTGGTCAGCTCGGCGTGGAGCGTTTCATCGAGGTTGGCGTTGGCACCGCGCCCACGCTGACCAACATGCTGGGCCAAACCTTGCGGCTGCCCCAGTACGCGGGCAGCGCAGGCATCGAGGTGCTCAACTACGAGCGCGACCGTGGGCGGGTCTTTGCCGAAGACGCCGAGCCGGCGCCCGGGCCAGCAGCGCAGGTGGCTGGGCAGCCGGATACCACGGAAGCGGAACCGGCAGAATCTGAGTCGAGGCAGCCAACCGAGAGCACACACCAGGAAGATTCCGTGCACGCCCCGCGCGAGGAGACCTCAGCCGCCATCGAGGACCTCCCTCTGAGCGTGCACCAGGCCCTCGAGATGCTTATTGCGTTGTGGACGAAGGTCCGCCCCGATCAGATGGCCGCGACTGATTCCATCGAAACCCTCGTGGAAGGCGTGTCCTCGCGCCGCAACCAGTTGCTCGTTGACCTCGGCGTGGAGTTCGGTATCAGCGCCATCGAGAATGCTGCGGATACCCCCATCCCACAGCTGGCGGAGAGCGTGGCGCAGCGCGCGCCGGGCTACACAACGTTTGGGGAGGTCCTCAGAGAGCAGGTCGCGCAGGCTCTCAACCGGCTTACCGGGCCCGCGGGCAAGAAGCCGAGCTACGTGGCCGAGCGCGTGAGCAATACCTGGGGATTGGGCCCGGGCTGGGTCGATCGCGCTATTGCACAGCTGGTCTTGGGCACGCGCGAAGGCTCCTCGCTGCGCGGCGGGGATTTGGCCAGCTTGCCCATGACCGCCGTGGCCTCGGTGGCTGAGCTCGATGAACTGATCGACGCCGCCGTGCGCGCGGCCGGCGAGCGCGAAGAACTCAAGCTGCAGAAGGCCGTAGCGGCAACGCCGACCGAGTCCGTGGACCCTGAAGCGGTGCGCGCTTATACCGAGCGCCTTGAATCGGCGCTGGAGGACTCCGCCCGCGCGGCACTCGCTGCCCTTGGCAGTGAGGAGATCCCGACTGAGCAGGGGGACAGCGCCGCGCACACGGAGCTGGAGCAACTCGTTGCAGCGGAGCTGGGCCCGGACTGGCGGCAGCGCGTTGCCCCCGCTTTTGATGCGCGCAAGGCAGTGCTTCTCGACGACCGCTGGGCCAGCGCCCGCGAGGACCTCGCCCGCGCGGCCGCCGCCGGTGAAGCCGAGCCTGAGCTGGACGTGCTGGGAGCCGGCGAGGAGGTTGCGCTCCTGGCCGAGCACTTCGGCTACGAAGACCTGGCCCGCGATGCCCGCACCCCGGCGGATGGATTGCTCTTCGCTGACCAGGTGGCCGTGGTGACGGGTGGCTCGCCGGGCTCGATTGCCGCCGAGCTCATCGGCGAGCTGCTCGCGGAGGGCGCAACCGTGATTGCGACGACCTCCCAGCTAAGCCACGAGCGCCTGGAGTTCTATAAGCAGCTCTATCGCAGCCATGCCGTCGGCGCGGCAGCGCTGTGGGTCGTGCCTGCGAACCTTAATTCCTTCGCGGACGTGGATGCGCTCGCGGAATGGATTGCGGCGGAGCGCACCGCCACCGTCGGCGGAAAGTCTGTGCAGCTCAAGCCTGCTTACGTGCCGGATCTGCTCTTCCCCTTCGCCGCGCCGCGTGTGGCAGGCACTCTTGCGGATGCCGGGGCAGGGGCGGAGTCCCAGATGCGCCTGCTGCTGTGGTCGGTGGAGAAGCTCATTGCGTCGCTCTCCGCCGTGGGCGCGGACACCCACGTGGGCCACCGGCTGCACGTGGTGCTTCCGGGCTCGCCCAACCGCGGGCGCTTCGGCGGCGACGGCGCCTACGGCGAGGCCAAGGCGGCCCTTGACGCCCTGGTTAACCGCTGGTCTTCCGAGCAATCCAGTTGGGGTGCGCGGACCTCTTTGGTGCATGCCCAGATCGGGTGGGTGCGCGGCACCGGCCTGATGAGTGGCAACGATCCGCTGGTTACTCAGGTGGAGGACCGCGGCGTGCGAACATTCTCGGCGAAGGAGATGGCGGTGCAGCTTCTCGACGCCACTGCCTCCCCCCACATCCGCGCCGAAGCAGCACAGGCGCCGCTGAGCGTGGACCTCACGGGCGGGCTGGCCGAGGCTGAGCTGGACCTTGCCGCACTTGCCAGTGGGGCGCAGCCCGAGACTGCCGACGCATCGAGCGCAGCCGGTAGTTTGCGCGAAGGGAAAGCACCGCGAACGGTAAAGGCTCTGCCGAACGTGCTGAGGCCTATGGAGTACACCAGCCCAGACTTCAACGGGGTGACGCAGTCCCTCGAGGACATGGTGGTCATCGTCGGGGCCGGCGAGCTGGGCCCACTGGGCTCTGCGCGCACACGCTATGAGTCGGAGGTCGGCGGCGACCTGTCCGCCGCCGGAGTACTGGAGCTGGCGTGGAGCCGCGGACTCATCAGGTGGGATGAGCGCACGGCCGGATGGCTGACGGCCGAAGGCGAAGAGTTAGCGGAGGAAGACGTCTACGCGCGCTTCCACGACGAGGTGCTCGCCGGAATTGGTGTGCGCCGCTTCCACGATGACTTCGGCCCGCATCTGCCCATGGTGGATAACCTCGCGCCCGAGCTGACCACCATCTATCTGGAGAAGCCGCTGAGCTTCACCGTGCAGGACGAAGAGACAGCGCGCAGTTTCGTCGATAGCTGCGAGGGCGCCACGCTGCGTTGCGTCACTGATCAGACTGGCGAGGTTGAATGGCAGGTCACCCGGCCCGCCGGTTCCGCGGTGCGGGTTCCGCGGCGCGTAGCAATGACCCGCTTCGTGGGCGGCCAGATACCGGAGGGCTTTGATCCGCAGGTCTACGGCATCCCGGCGGACATGGTGGATAACCTCGACCGCCTCGCCCTGTGGAACCTCGTGTGCACCGTGGATGCCTTCCTTTCAGCAGGCTTCAACCCGGCCGAGCTCTTGGCCCATGTCCACCCGGCGCGCGTGAGCTCCACCCAGGGAACCGGCATGGCGGGCCAGGAGGCGTTGCGCTCGCTGTACGTCGATAAGCTGTTGGGCCAGCCGCGCCCCAATGACATTCTGCAGGAAGCGCTGCCCAACGTCATTGCCGCGCACGTCATGCAGTCCTATGTCGGCGGCTATGGCCAGATGGTGCACCCGGTGGCCGCCTGTGCCACGGCGGCGGTGTCGGTGGAGGAGGGCGTCGACAAGCTGCGCCTGCACAAGGCGGACTTCGTCGTGGCCGGCGGCATCGACGCCCTGTCGATTGAAGGAATCACCGGGTTCGGTGACATGGCGGCCACGGCCGATAGCGCGGAGATGGCGGCGAAGGGGATTGAGCATCGCTTCTTTTCCCGCGCTAACGACCGCCGCCGCGGCGGCTTCGTGGAGTCCGAAGGCGGCGGAACCATCCTGCTCGCCCGTGGATCCTTCGCGGCCGAGATGGGGTTGCCGGTGCTTGGCGTGGTGGGCTTTGCCGAGTCCTTTGCCGATGGCGCGCACACCTCCATCCCCGCGCCGGGCATGGGCGCGCTCTCGGCGGCGCGGGGTGGGCAGGACTCCCGCCTGGCCCGCTCGCTGAAGGCCCTCGGCGTGGGCGCGGACGATATTGCGGTGGTGTCGAAGCACGATACGTCCACCAACGCCAACGACCCCAACGAATCTGACCTGCACGAGCGCATCGCCGCCGCACTCGGCCGCAGCCCCGGCAACCCGCTGTATGTGGTTTCGCAGAAGAGCCTTACCGGACACGCCAAGGGCGGTGCCGCAGCCTTCCAACTCGTCGGCCTGACTCAGGTGCTGCGTAGCGGGGTTCTCCCGCCGAACCGTTCGCTCGACTGCGTCGACCCCGTGCTGCGCCGCAACCCGCACCTGGTGTGGCTGCGCCAACCGTTGGACCTGCGCCGCACCCCGCCGAAGGCCGGCTTGGTGACCTCCCTGGGCTTCGGGCATGTCTCCGCCCTCATCGCGCTTGTACACCCCGGTGCGTTTTATGCCGCGCTGGTTCGTGAGCGGGGTGAGGCCGAGGCCGAAGCATGGCGCTCAGCCGCCGCCGAGCGGGAGTGGCGCGGCTTGCGGCGCCTGGAAAAGGCCATGCGCGGCGGGCCCGCCTTGTACGAGCGGCCGGTGAACCGCAACCTCGGTTCGGTCCCAGCCACCGAGGTGAGCGAACGAGAGGCCGCGGTGCTGCTGAGCGACTCCGCGCGGCTGCGTGACGGCATGCTTGATCCGGAGGGAGGAAACACAACGCAACGGGGGTAGCAGACGCTAGAGTATCCCCAGCGTGCACCCTCTGGAACGATAAAGAAGCAGGTCAGACGGGTTGGAGAAGTCCCGACATCTGGGGCACCATGCAAGGGTGAAAAAAGCTAAGAAACCTCTTCTAGGCCTCATCGCGGTCGCTGCCGCCGCCGTGCTCACCGCATGTTCGGCCACTGGCGGCGCGCCCCGCCCCGAAGCCGACGGCGAGCTAGCCGGTGGCGTCGACACCGAGCGCCTAGTCGTCGCCATGATTTCCCACGGCGCGCCGGGAGACACGTACTGGGATCTCGTGCGCAAGGGTGCGGAGGACGCCGCCCGCAAGGACAATATCGAGCTGCGCTACTCCTCCGACCCGGAAGCCCCCAACCAGGCCAACCTGGTGCAATCCGCCATCGACTCCGGCGTGGACGGCATCGCCGTGACCATGCCTAACTCTGGGGCGATTGGGCCTGTGACCAAGAAGGCCGCGGACGCCGGCATCCCCACCGTTGGCCTTAACGCCGGCATGGATGATTACCAGAAGTATGGCATGAGCGCCTTTTTCGGCCAGGAGGAAAAGGTGGCCGGTACCAAGGCCGGCGAGCGCCTCAAGGAGGATGGTGCCAAGCACGTTCTGTGCGTCATCCACGAGCAGGGCAACTCTTCCCAGGAGTCGCGCTGCGCCGGCGTGAAAGAAGGCCTGGACAACGGAAAGGTGGAGATCCTCTACGTTAACGGCAAGGATCTGACCTCCGCGCAGTCCACCATTAACGCGAAGCTGAGTCAGGATCCCTCCATCGATTGGGTGATGGCGCTGCAGGCCTCTGTAGCCATGCGCTCCACCGACGCGGTTGCCGACGCCTCCTCCAAGGCCAAGGTCTCCACCTTCGACACCAACGCTGAGCTTGTCGACGCCATCGCGGATAAGCGCATCGAGTGGGCCGTCGATCAGCAGCCCTATATGCAGGGCTACCTCGCCGTCGACTCGCTGTGGTTGGCACACCGTAATGGCTCCACCATGGGCGGCGGTCGCCCCGTGTACACCGGCCCCTCCTTCGTGGACTCCACCAACGTGGACATCATCTCCGAATCCGCTAAGGAAGGTTTGCGATGAGCGAAACCGCTAGTGCATCAGACGAGGCGCTATCTAGCCCCGCCGATACGCGCCTGACCCGCCGCAGCGGCTTCGCGCGGCTCATCCGCCGCCCGGAGCTGGCCAGCCTGCTCGGCGCGGTGGTCATCTTCGTCCTCTTCATGATCGTGGCGCCCGCCTTCCGCTCGGTGGAGGCCTTCTCTACGGTGCTTTATGCCAGCTCCACGCTGGGCATCGTGGCCTTGGCGGTGGGCCTGCTCATGATTGGTAACGAGTTTGATCTGTCCTCCGGCGTGGCGGTGACGTCCGCGGCGCTCGTGGCCACCATGCTCAACTACAACTTCCACCTCAACTCGTGGGTGGGCGTGGGCCTTTCCTTGTTGACCGCCCTGGCCATCGGCGCGCTCAACGGCTTCCTTGTGGTGCGCACCAAGATCGATTCCTTCCTTATTACGCTGGCGGCTTTCCTCATGCTGCAGGGCCTCAACCTGGCGATCACCAAGCTGGTGACCGGCCAGGTAGCGACCCCGACTATCTCGGACATGGAAGGCTTCGGCTCCGCCCGCGTCATTTTTGCCGGCACCATCCACATCGGTGGCTTGAGCATCCGCGCCACCGTCATCTGGTGGATCCTCTTCGTCGCCATCGCCTCGTGGGTGCTGTACAAAACGCGCTGGGGAAATTGGATTTTCGCCGTTGGTGGCGACGATGAAGCCGCCCGCGCCGTCGGCGTTCCCGTGCGCCGCGTCAAGGTGGCGCTGTTCATGCTCGTCGGCTTCGCGGCGTGGTTCGTGGGCATGCACACCCTCTTTGCCTTCGACTCCATCCAGGCCGGCCAGGGCATTGGCAACGAGTTCCTCTACATCATCGCCGCGGTTATTGGCGGCTGTTCCATGACCGGCGGGCGCGGCACCGCAGTGGGCACAGCCATCGGCGCGCTCATCTTCGGCATGACCAACCAGGGCATCGTGTACGCCGGCTGGAACCCCGACTGGTTCAAGTTCTTCCTCGGCGCCATGCTGCTCTTTGCCGTGCTGACGAACACCTCGGTGGCCAACTTTACGAGGAAGCGATAACCATGATTGAGCTGCACGATATTTCCCAAACCTTCGGCAACTTCCACGCCCTGCGCGGCATCAACCTCTCTGTGAAAGAGGGCGCGGTGACCTGCGTGCTGGGTGATAACGGCGCGGGCAAGTCCACGCTGATCAAGATCCTCGCCGGCCTCAACCAGCCCACCGGCGGCACCATCACCGTCGATGGGGAAGAGGTGAACTTCGCCAGCCCCCGCGATTCCCTCGACGCGGGTATTGCCACCGTGTACCAGGACTTGGCGCTGGTGCCCTCGTTGTCGGTGTGGCGCAACTTCTTCCTGGGCCAAGAGCTCACTGGGGCGCTGGGGAGCTTGCGTGAGGAAGAGATGAAGCGGATTACGCACGAGCAGCTGTCCGAGATGGGCATTGAGCTTGGCGACGTCTCCGTGGAACTCTCGGCCCTCTCCGGCGGCCAGCGCCAAGTAGTCGCCATTGCTCGCGCCATCTACTTCGGCGCGCGCTACATCATCTTGGACGAGCCGACCGCCGCGCTCGGTGTGAAGCAATCAGGCATGGTGCTGCGCTTTATCGATGCCGCCCGCGAACGCGGCATGGGCGTGGTGTTCATTACGCACAACCCGCAGCACGCCTACCTCGTGGGCGATCACTTCATCGTGCTCACGGTGGGGCAGATGTCGCTGGACGCCTCCAAGGAGGAGGTCACGTTGCCGGAGCTGACCCAGTGGATGGCCGGCGGTGACGAGCTGGAGGAGCTCAAGCAGGAGCTGGCGCGTTAGACCACGGTTGGCGCAACTAAGCTGGCTTGCATGACAAAAAGCGGCGTGAGCGTGGGCACCGACCTAGTGCATACCCCGTCCTTTGCCCAGCAGCTGGAGCTTCCCGGCACGCGCTTCGCGCGGGTCTTTAGCGCTTCCGAATTGCGCGTGGCGCAGGCCCGGGGGCTGAGCGGTGCTGCCCGCGCGCAGCACCTGGCGGGGCGCTGGGCGGCCAAGGAGGCCTTCATCAAGGCGTGGTCGCAAGCGCTTTACGGGCACCCGCCGGTTATGGCAGAGGAAGCCGTGGACTGGGCGGAGATTGAGGTCCGCCCGGATGCATGGGGGCGCGTAGCACTCGAGTTGCGTGGTGAGATTGCCCGCCTCACGCGGGAATCCCTGGGGGAGTTTTCCACGGCGCTGTCCATTAGCCACGATGGTGACTACGCCACCGCCCTTGTGTACCTTTCGCGCTAAACGCGCCTGGGCGCACCTGGCTTCGCTGGGTGTGGCTAGGCGCTCGTGGCAATGGCGAAGAGGTAGGCGATGAGCATGCGCTTAATCTCTTCCACCACGCCGTCAAAGCTTTCCTCGGAGCGCATGGTGCTGTAGTTGAGCAGCGAGACCACGGTGTGGACGAGGAAGGCCGCAATTTCCACGCGGGCGTGAGCGTCCAAGCCTTGGGCAAGCGGCTCGATGATTTCTGCGATGGGTTTGAGCAGGCTGAGCTCCGTGTCGGCAGCCGTGGCGCGGGTCGCGGGTGTGGACTGCACGGCATGCCACACCGCGCGGCGCGAGGGGTCGTTGCGCCAAACACGAGCCATGCGGTCGATGAATTCTTCGAGAAAATCCGGCCACTGCAGGGCAGGAACGCGCTGGGAAAAGCGCTCAACCTCCGCCAGCATCTCCGCGGTGTCTTGGCGGTCAAGCTCACAAATCAACACGTACTTATTAGCAAAGTACTGGTAGAGCGTGCCAATCGGCACTTCCGCGCGGCGCGAGACTTCGTCGAAAGTAAAAGACTCGAAGCCATAGTCCACGAGCGCTTCCCGCGCGCAGGACAAAACCCGGTCATACTTGGCCCGGCTACGCGCCTGCGCTGGGCGACGCCTCGGGACCAGAATCTCCGGTGACTTCGAGCTAGATTCCACGGTTTAGTTGAGCCCCTTGAGCACGCGGGCAACGTGGCCGGTGGCCTTGACGTTGTACATGGCTTGACCAATGGTGCCGTCTTCCTCGATGAGGAACGTGGAGCGGATAACGCCTTGGACTACCTTGCCGTAGTTTTTCTTCTCGCCGAAAGCAGCATAAGCCGTCATGACCTCCTTGTCGGGGTCAGACAGCAGCGGGAAGTTCAGCTCGTGGTCCTCGCGGAATTTCGCCAAGGCCTCGGGCTTATCGGGGGAGATGCCTACCACGGCGATGTTCATGCCGTTGAGCTGCTCCAAGCTATCGCGGAAGTCACAGGCCTCCTTCGTGCAGCCAGGGGTGTTGGCGCGCGGGTAGAAATAAACCACGACGCGCTGGCCAGCATAGTCACTCAGACTTACGGTGTTGCCGGCATCATCGCTCAAGGAAAAAGCGGGAGCCTTGTCTCCTACGGATAGTCGTTGTGCTTCAGTCATGCTGTCTACCTTACCGTGCTCGACCACGGGGCTCTTTCGCGAATCTAAGTCTGCTCGGGGCAGCATGGGTGAGAAAGAGCATGGCCAACTCTGCAGGGGAGCTGGTGGTCAATGTAGAATGTCGACGTTAGAACCACAACGGTTAGAAAGACACTAACCACAACAACACCGAACGAAGTCAAAATTCAGGAGATTCACGTGGCACGCAACATTGATGATATCCAGCGCGACATCGAGCGCACCCGCCGTCAGCTGGCTAGCACCTTGGATGAGCTCGCTGATCGCAGCAAGCCGCAGAACTTCGTTGAGGACGCGAAGGGGGCGGCCACCCAGAAGCTGCAGGAGCGCAATGTGCAGATGGCGCTCGCCGGCGTTGGTGCGGCCGTCGTAGGCCTCATCGCTTTTTCCGTCTTCCGCTCCAAGCGCCGCAAGTCCGATATCAAGGAGCTGCAGCGCCTGCTCGCTGAGCGTCGCTAGAGCCGGTTAGCGCCGTTGGGCGCGACTGCATACCTAGAGGCCCTGCCTTGGGAAATACCCCGGGGTGGGGCATTTTTGTGCTCCGTATGCGTTACTGGAAGCATTGCCTACCCTATAGGAACTTTGGGTAGCCTTACCTCTCTGTGTAGTATGAACCTCCGAACAGACCATAAGACCAAAGTTTGAAGGAGAAATCGTGCTTCACGTATCGACGCCTGCAGGCCAGGCATCCCGTCCGCGCGTCGGGCGAGTAGTAGGGGCGTGCGCCATGGTGGCGGCGCTGGCCAGCGTGCTGGCGGGCTGTGCCTCCGACAATGCCGATGCCGGCAGCGAGCAGGCCACGGGAGCGCAGGGGACTGCCGCTGTGAGTTTCACAGACCTTGCCGGCCGCCAGGTGGAGCTGGACCACGCGCCGGAACGCGTCATCCTGGGAGAAGGCCGCAGCGTCTTTGCCACCGGCATCCTCAACAAGGAAGACCCGCTGGACAAGGTCGTGGCCATCGGATCGGACCTGAAGCAGAATGTGCCCGACTACTACCGCGAGCTGGAAAAGACCGCGCCCAAGGTCAACGAGCTGCCGGAAATCGGCGGCTTCACCAAGGGTGACGTGACCGTGGAGGAACTGATCAGCCTCGACCCGGACCTCATCGTGCTCTCCAAGGATCAGTACGAGGCCTCCCAGACCGCCGGGCTCACCGACAAGCTGGACCAGGCCGGCCTGACCTATGCCGTCACGGACTTCCGCGCCAAGCCCTTGGAGAACACCGTCCCCACCATGGAAATCTTCGCCGATATCTTCGGCCACGAGGACCGCGCGGAGGAGTTCATCGCGGACTGGCAAAAGAACGTGGACCTGGTGACCGAGCGCGCCACGAAAGCGCAGGACAAGCCCTCCACCTTCGTGTGGCGCGCAGCGGGTGTCTCCGACTGTTGCGGCTCGTGGAATGACTCCAACATTTCTGAGCTGGTCAACGTCGCCGGCGGAAAGAACGTGGCAGACGGCATCATCGAGGGTGAGTCCGGCGCGCTGACCCCGGAGAAGGTCATCGACGCCAATCCCGACATGATCATCGCCACCGGCGGCGACTGGTCCGCCAAGGTAGATAGCGCAAAGGGGCACACCGGCTTCGCTGCCGCCGGCTATGGCATCAGCGATAAGGACGCCCACGACAGCGCCGCTTCGCTGGCCGGCGTCCAACCTGGTTTTGAGGACCTCTCCGCCGTCAAGGAGCACAACCTCCACGGCCTGTGGCACCAGTTCTACAACTCGCCCTTCAACTACCTGGCACTCCTCCAGATCGCCGCGTGGCTCCACCCAGAGGACTACGCAGACGTCGACGTTCAGCAAGAATGGGCCGAAGCCCAAGAGAAATACTCGCCCGTCCCCGGCGACGGAACCTTCTTCAGCACCAACTAGTCATGAGCATTCTCACCTCAACCGCGCGCTCGGCAAGCCCTGAACGGACCACGCGCGCAGAAACCGCGGTGCTTCCCGTGGAGGCCCTCGCACGCGAACACTCCCGAGTGACCCGCCGCCGCATCGCCATCGTCGCCGGGCTTATCGGCGTAGCGCTCGCCGCATTCGTTCTTAGCGTGATCGTTGGCGCCATCGACCTCACCTCGGGCCAGGTGCTGCGGGGGATGGTGGATCCGGGAGGCGTCGACAAGCAAACGCGTACAGTCCTGTGGAGCCTGCGCCTGCCTATGGCAGTCATGGCGCTGCTTATCGGCGCCAGCCTGTCGCTGGCTGGCGCGCAGATGCAGACCATCCTGGATAATCCGCTGGCAGAGCCCTTTACCCTCGGCATCTCCGCGGCGGCTGCCTTCGGCGGAGCCAGCGCCATCGTGTTGCGCTGGCAGCTTCTGGCCCAGCCGCAGTTCAACCTCGCGCTCATCGCGTGGTTGTCGGCGGCGCTGGCCACGGCCATCATCGTCGTCGCCGCCGTTATTCGCGGTGCGAAGTCCGAGACGATGGTGCTGCTCGGCATCGGCCTCGTCTTCTTCTTTCAGGCCATGCTGGCGCTCATTCAATACCGCTCTTCCAGCGAGGCTCTACAACAGATCGTTTTCTGGTCCATGGGTTCGCTCACCCGCGCTAGCTGGCAGGCCAACGCCGTGCTGGCCGGCGTGCTTGCGGTGGCGTTGCCCATCCTGGGAGCGCTGTCGTGGAGGCTGACGGCGCTGCGGCTCGGCGATGCCCGCGCCACCGCCCTCGGTATCAACACCTCCCGCCTACGCGTGATTGTTCTCGTTGTGGTCTCGCTCGTCGCGGCCACCACCGTGGCTTTCGCCGGCATCATCGGTTTTATCGGCCTGGTGGGCCCGCACATCGCGCGCATGTTGGTGGGGGAGGACCAGCGTTACTTCGTGCCGGCCTCCATGGCCGCGGGCGCAGCGGTGATGTGCGCCGCCCACGCGCTAAGCCTCCTGATTAAGCCCGGACTGGCCATCCCCATCGGCATCGTCACCTCGCTTCTGGGCGTGCCATTCTTCATCGCCATCGTCATGACCCGGAGGAGGGCATTGTGGACGTAGATCTCACCATCTCCGATCTGACCGCCGGTTATGGTTCGCGCACGGTGGTAGACGGGCTGAGCCTTCCCACCCTGCGCGGCGGGCAGGTCGTGGGACTGCTGGGGCCGAACGCGTCAGGCAAGACCACCACCATTAAGTCGCTCGCCGGCGTGCACCGCGCGCGGGGCGGCACGGTGGACTTTCGCGTCGATGGCCAGAGCCCGCGCGGACAGCGGCGCCGCCAGCTTATCGGCTATGTGCCGCAGGGCCTGCCGCACACCGCGGCGCTGCGCGCGTTTGAAGCGGTGCTGATTGCGGCGCGGCGCGAAGCGTGCGAGGACCCAATCACCCGCACCGCCGAGGTCCTGCACTCCATGGGGCTCGACGACATTGCGCAGCGCTACCTCAACGAGCTCTCCGGCGGCCAACGCCAGCTCGTCGCCGTGGCGCAGATGCTGGTGGGGACCCCTGGGCTCATGCTTCTCGACGAACCCACCTCCGCTCTCGACCTCAACCGGCAGCTCTTCGTCTTGGGCCGCGTGCGGGCAAAAGCTCGGGAGGAAGGAAGCCTCGCGTTGGTGGCGATTCATGACATCAACCTGGCGGCCCGGATGTGCGACCAGCTCGTCGTGCTCCATGGCGGCAAGGCCCGCGCCCATGGTGCGCCGGGAGAGGTGCTCACGGAGGAGCTCTTGCGCGAGGTATACGGCGTAGAGACGGATGTGCTGGACCACCGCGGGCAACCCGTCGTGGCGCTGCGGGAGGTTAGTTAGACTCGGGCCGTGTGAGCCGAAATTCGCCCGAAAACCTCCTGTTGTACCTCACCCCAGAGGATGAAGACACGATCCGGGAAGTCTATGCTGCCCTGGCTCAGCGTGGCTTTCCGGTGCAGCACCAGCGCCCGCACATTACGGTAACGTTTGCGCCGGCGCTCGAGACCGCAGTCGTCGACGAGGCCCGCACGCTGTTGCCGCCGCTACTGCCGGCGCTGTTTCATCGCGTCGGGACGGTGGTATTCGGGAGGAAAAGCAAGCAGACCGTGGCGTGGCTTCTGGAAACCACGGACGAGTTGGAGATCGCTGCGCGCCAGTTAAGCGCCGCGAACCCGGAAGGCCGCGGGCCGCGATGGACCCCCCGCACCTGACGATGGGGCTGCGCCTGCCCCGAGCGCTCGTTCCCGACTATATGCGGGCACTCGATGAAATCTCGACGTTTGAGCACAAGGAATTCACGGCGGCGCAGGCCGCGTGGTGGCTGCCCAAGACGCAGCGCTTGGAGGTCTTCGGGGCTTAAGGGTCTAACCCCCTTAACCCGGCCGTCGGGGCTGTGGGACGAGGAAACCCCCTTCATCTAGGATGAAGGGGGTTAAACTGTGCGCCATCAGGGAATCGAACCCCGAACCCACTGATTAAGAGTCAGTTGCTCTGCCAATTGAGCTAATGGCGCTTGTGTCTACCCGGTGACTTCTGATTTCCTCAGCGCCTGCCGTGCAACGAGATGTAACTTTAACACCCTCTTTGTGAAAAGGTAAAATCGCCAGGTGAATAAAGGTTTTTAGGTGCCTTAGGTAGCAGCTACTTTTCTCTTCTTTGAAAGCGCGGAGTGCGGGAGTGGGGAAGGCTGGTAACGAAACGGTTAAGGGCGGTGGCGCTAACTAGTTAGACGGCGGTGCGGGCGGTTAGGCTTAGTGCACTCTTGTCATTGTCTTTAATCTTTCTATGAGCTAGGGGTTTCTGTGCGTTCTCTATTCCCTTCTGCACGTCCCGCAGTACTTCTCTCGAGCCTTGTTGTGACGGCTTCCCTTCTGGCCGCCTGCACCATCGGCGGGGCCGAGGATTCCAGCCCGGCTGAAAAGCAATCGCAGGCAGATGTCCAAGCGAGTGCTTCGGCAGAGGCGTCGGCGTCGGCAGCCGCTAAGGCGAAGCAGTTGAAGTTTTCCGTCAAGGACGGCGCCAGCAACGTTGACCCCTCCGAACCGGTGGAGGTGAGCTCCCCGGCGGGCCTGAAGTCGGTGACGATGACCAACGAGGCTGGTATTGAAGTGGAAGATGAGTTGTCCTCTGACTCGACCACTTGGAAGAGCGCTGAGGTGCTGGGCTATAACCGCACGTACACCATTGATGCCACGGACAAAGATGGCACCCACAAAACCATCACGTTCACCACCCCGCAGGCTGCAGCGGTGTCCGAGGTGGCTTTGAGTCCACTGCCGGACTCCGAAGTGGGCGTGGGGCAGGTCATCGGCGTGCGCTTTGGTAACTACGTCACTGACCGCAAGGCGGCCGAAGAGACGATTAAGGTCAAGACTGAGCCCGCCGTCGAAGGTGCTTTTTATTGGGTGAATAACCAGGAGGTGCGCTGGCGCCCGGAAAACTATTGGGAGCCGGGCACGAAGGTGACTGTCGACGTTGACCTGTACGGCCGTAACCTCGGCGGCGGCGTCTACGGCGGTGAGGATGCCTCCACCAACTTCACCATCGGCGACCGCGTCATCACGCTGATTGATAACAACACCAAGATGATGTCGGTGTTCAAGAATGGTGAGGTGCTGCGCCGCATTCCTGTGTCGATGGGCAGGGATGGCCAGTGGGATACCCCGAATGGCACCTACATCATCGGCGATCAATACCCCTCCCTGGTCATGGATTCCACCACCTTCGGCCTAGCTCTTGATGCTGGCGGCTATAGGACTGACGTCCAGTGGGCAACTCAGATGTCCTACTCCGGAATCTACGTCCACGCGGCACCCTGGGCTGTCGGTGCTATGGGCAGTTACAACCAGTCCCACGGCTGCATCAATGTGACTACTGAGGCTGCTCAGTGGTTCCAAAACACGGTCAAGCGCGGCGATCTGGTCAAGGTCTCTAACACCGGTGGCGGTGTGCTGAGCCCGCTCGACGGCCTAGGGGACTGGAACATGGATTGGGCCACCTGGTCTGCGGGCAATGCTGACGCTAACCAGTAGCTCTCCTGGGGCGGTGCTTATCGACGGTGCCGCCCAGGGTGCCCCCGAAAGTTAAATCAGCTAATTCTTTGTCGGGGGTTTAAACATCTATAACGGGCAGCGTTTCATCGCACATGCGCGGCGTGCAAAGTGTGTGAAGTGCGACGCTTTAACTTCTGTAAAGTGGTTTGCATCACGTCTTTGTTTTGGTGAATCTTGTGGAGAACTAGTTTTTCACTGCAAAGATGGAGGCAGAAGTGGATCTCTACGAGTACCAAGCTCGAGACCTCTTTGAAGCTCATGGCGTTCCCACACTCAAAGGCATCGTTGCGACCTCAGCTGTGCAGGCTGAAGAAGCAGCCGCGAAGTTGGGGACACCGGTGGTCGTGGTCAAAGCGCAAATTAAGACTGGCGGACGCGGCAAGGCCGGGGGAGTCAAGCTCGCGCACAGCCCCGCGGAAGCTGCGGAAAAGGCCAATGAGATCTTAGGCTTGAAGATCAAAGGACACACCGTGCGCAAGGTCATGGTGGCCGAAGGCGCGGACATCGCCGCGGAATACTATTTCTCAATCCTCCTCGACCGCACCAAGCGGCGCTACCTAGCCATGCTCTCCAAGGAGGGAGGCGTGGAGATTGAAAAGCTCGCCGAAGAGCGCCCAGATGCCCTGATTAAGCGCAGCTTCTCCCCACTCGACGGCATGACGGACACGCTGGCGCGGGACATGGCGTATGAGGCGGGGTTTGATGAGGGGGACGTCGCCAAGCTGGTGCCCGTATTCAAGAAGCTCTACACGGTGTACACGGAAGAAGACGCCACGCTGGTGGAGGTCAACCCACTGGTCAAGACGTCGAGTGGTGACATCATTGCGCTCGATGGCAAGGTCACGTTGGATGATAACGCGCAGTTCCGTCACCCAGAACACCGCGACCTTCAAGACCACGGCGCGACCGATCCGCTGGAGCTCAAGGCACAGAAGATGGGGCTGAACTATGTGAAGCTCGATGGTTCCGTGGGGATTATCGGCAATGGTGCTGGCCTCGTGATGTCCACGCTCGACGTTGTGGCCTATGCCGGCGAGGATCTTCCTTCGCAACCGAAGCCCGCGAACTTCCTAGACATCGGTGGTGGCGCTAACGCCGAAGTGATGGCCAACGGGCTGGAAGTGATTCTTAGTGATCCGCAGGTGAAATCGGTCTTTGTCAACGTCTTCGGTGGCATTACCGCCTGTGACGAAGTGGCTAAAGGCATCGTGCAGGCCTACAAGATTCTGGACTCGGAGGGGATTGAACCCAAGCCGCTTGTGGTTCGCCTCGACGGCAACAATGCGGAGCTTGGACGCACGATTCTCAATGACGCACACCTGCCCAAACTGGAGCAGGTAGAAACCATGGATGCTGCCGCCCGCAGGGCTGCGGAGCTGGCGAACTAGGAGTAGACATGTCGATTTTTCTCAACAAAGACTCGCGGATCATCGTGCAGGGCATGACGGGATCCGAAGGCATGAAGCACACACGCCGCATGCTGGAATCCGGCTCCAACATTGTGGGTGGGGTCAACCCGCGCAAGGCAGGTGAGCGCGTCGATATTGATGGGCGCGAGATTCCTGTCTTCGGCAGCGTGCGTGAGGCCATGCAGGCGACAGAGGCCAACGTCACCGTGATTTTTGTGCCGGCAAAATTCACCAAGGGCGCCGCGGAAGAAGCCATCCGTGCCGGTATTGAACTCGTGGTCATCATCACGGAAGGAATTCCGGTGAAGGACACTGCGGAGCTCTATGCGCTGGGACGGGAGTCCAAAACGCGCATCATTGGGCCGAACTGTCCAGGGCTCTACACGCCGGGCGAATCCAATGCGGGCATTATTCCGGCAGAGACTGCGCCGAACCCAGGAAAGATTGGCTTGGTGTCGAAGTCGGGCACCTTGACGTATCAGATGATGTACGAGCTGTCCGATATTGGTTTTAGTACGTGCGTAGGAATCGGCGGCGATCCGATTATCGGGACCACGCACATTTCGGCGATTGAGGCCTTCCAGAATGATCCGGATACCGAGGCCATCATCATGATCGGTGAAATCGGCGGTGATGCAGAGGAGCATGCCGCTGCCTATATCAAGGATCACGTGACGAAGCCGGTCATTGCCTACATCGCAGGTTTTACCGCGCCGGAGGGCAAGACGATGGGGCATGCTGGCGCCATCGTGTCTGGTGGTTCTGGCACGGCAGAAGGCAAGAAGGCAGCGCTGGAAGCGGCCGGCGTGAAGGTGGGCAAGACCCCCTCGCAGGCAGCGGAGCTGGTGCGCGCAGCCTTGGCTTAACGATGCGGCGCATGAGCCCACATGCGGTGTATGAGTCCTGAGGCTCATACACCGGTAGGGGTTAGCGGGGGAGCCCGCGACGTCGAGACACTGTCTTGTCGAAGGGGATCCAAAAACGCAGCGCGGCGTCCTGGTTCTTTGAGATGCCGATGCGTGGCCCGCGGACCCACTCAGGTTCCTTATCGCGTTGTTTAAGGCGGATGGGCGTGCCGTTGTCCGCGATGCTGAAACCAAGGGCCTTGCCTAAGTTGCCGGGGCCGCGGGCCAGATTATGAAATTCCGTGTCACCCCGGCGTTGGTAGGCAAGGTCTATTCCGTCGATGACTTCCCCGCCGCGGAGCAAGCAACCCTGACCGGTGCCTTCGGGCGCACAGACGATATTGCCGTTCCGGTGGATGCCGTAGGACATGTAGACGTAGAGGCGGCCGGGTGGGCCGAACATGGCGGCGTTGCGCGGGGTGCGGCCGTTGAAGGTGTGTGAGGCCTCATCGTTTGCGCCGAGGTAAGCCTCGACTTCCGTGATGCGCACCGAAACGCCGTTGTGCGTGAGCACCGTGCCCAGAAGCTGGGGAGCAATGACGTCGGCGGTGTCGGTGAAATCGATCATTGCCGCAGTCTAACGCGAAAACAACCGTTAGGCCTTAGCTCTTTCTTCCTCGGCCTCAATTGCCGCGTTGAATTCACGCTTGGAGGATTGCCACTGGTCCTCAGTCATTCCGATACGCCAGTAGCCAGAGATGGAAACGTCTTCCTTTGGAATTCCAGATTCAACGAAAAGGAAGCGGCGGAGCTCTTTGATCATCTCGGCGACACCATGGATGAACCAGCTGGTCTTCTTCTCATTGGGGATACCAGCCTCGCGTACCACGCGGGATAGCTCAGTACCGTGGGTGGCACCATTGCGGACTACCCAGACGATCTCCACACCCTCGCGGGTGGGCAGCTCAAAGGTGCGGTCCTCGGCCTCGATCTCAATGAAGACAGTAGCGGTCGCGCCCTCGGGGAGATGCTGCACACCGGCACCGATGGCCGGCGCTGCAGATTCATCGCCGGCGAACACAAAGTGCTCATAGTCTTCGGTTGGCCCCCACGCGCCACCAGGGCCGAGGAAGCCAATCTTCTCGCCGACCTCGGCTCTGCGTGCCCACGGACCGGCCAGGCCGGAATCACCATGGGCGACAAAATCAACGTCGAAGTCCCCGGTGTCAGAGTTCAGGTTGATCAGGGTGTAGGTGCGGAGAATTGGTTGTTTATCGCGCGGTTGCTCTTCGCGAATCTGCTGGACATCAAACGGCCAAGAATAATCGGCGCTTTCTGGCACGAACAGCAACTTGATGTAGTGATCCGTAAACTCCAGCTCCTTGCCCACAAAAGCAGGGGAGTTCATGCTCAACCGAACCAAATCCGGAGAAACCTGGTAGCGACCAGTCACGGTTGCTTCATGCGCTTTACGGGGCTTGCGCTTCGGCGCTGCCTCTTCAGCTTGGCCAGCCATCGTTATCACTGTCCTTTGAAAACTTGAGTTGCTGTGCGGGCGGAAGCCTACACACTATTCAATTAGGTAAGGCTAACATACTCAAGTCCGGCTGCTAACATACTCAAGTCCGGCTGGTTGTGGGGGTTGGTGGTGGTGCGCGGGTGCGGTCGTGTCGGGGGCTCAATGCAAAAAACTAACCCCGCATCCTGCTCAAACAGAATGCGGGGTCTATTCGGGGTGGCTGACGGGGCTCGAACCCGCGACACCCAGGATCACAACCTGGTGCTCTACCAGCTGAACTACAGCCACCATCGTTGCCGAAAGCAACGAGATACAGGTTAACCCACGTTGTCCGTTTTACAAAAACGCCTGGTAGTCGTCGGTAGTAGACGCCTTGAGCTCCTCAGCTTCCGGGGTGGAAGGCCCGCCATCAGTGCGGAAGACGCTGCGGCGGTAGAAATCCAGCTCACGAATGGACTCAATGATGTCCTGCAGGGCTCGATGTGCCATGCCTTTATCCGGCTGGTTGTAGTACGCGCGCGGGTGCCAGCGGCGTGCCAGTTCCTTAATTGTGGAAACATCAATCATTCGGTAGTGCAGCGCGGCGTCCAGGCGCGGCATGTATTCGCGAATGAAGGTGCGGTCCGTTGCGATGGAATTGCCTGCAAGGGGTGCGGGGTGGTTGGCGTCGCAGTGCTTCTCGACGAGCTTCAACACGGCCTCCTCTGCTTCCGCAATCGTGATTGCAGACTCTCGAATCTCCTTGTCCAACCCAGACTTCGCGTGCATCTCGGTGACAAAGTCATCCATCTGCGCGAGTTCTTCCTCCGTGGCGTGGACGACGAGGTCAATGCCTTCGTCGAGAATGTTCAGTTCGGCGTCGGTAATCACGGCGGCAACTTCCACGATTACGTGGCGCTTCGGATCGAGCCCGGTCATCTCCAGGTCGATCCAGACGAGGCGGTCGTTCTTAGCGGGGGTATCACTCATGCCTTCCACCATAGTTTCTCTTGGGGTGTGGTCGGAGATGCACCCTTTCGGTTCAGTGGGGGTAAGTGGGGGTGGAGGGCGGGTGTGCTTATCGAAATCGGTCCCTTAATCGATATGTGCTGGGGTTTCTACTGACTATGAAGGCTGAGTTTGGCGGCTTTTTGAACTTTTTCATGGTTTTGCTGACGAAAACCGTGGTGGATAGGACATGATTAGTGCACCCTTTAACGTGATGGCACTCACATAATTCGAAGGACGGTAACCTACCGATGTCAGCCTTTCTCGATACCCTCAATTCTCTAATCTGGTCACCAGCATTAGTCTTCCTGTGCCTCGGCGCGGGCATTTACTTCACGCTGGCCACCAAGTTTCTGCAGATTCGCTGCATTCCGGACATGCTCAAGCAGCTGAAGGATGGTGAAAGCTCCGATTCGGGCGTGTCTTCCTTCCAATCGCTCATGATTTCCCTGGCCGGCCGTGTCGGTGTGGGCAACATCGCCGGTGTAGCGACGGCTATTGCCTTCGGCGGGCCGGGTGCGGTGTTCTGGATGTGGGCGGTAGCGCTGCTAGGGTCCGCCACCTCCTTCGCGGAATGTACCCTGGCGCAGGTTTATAAGGAGAAGGACCAGGACACCGGCGAGTACCGCGGTGGCCCGGCCTACTACATCGAAAAGGCTTATAAGCACACCAAGGCCGGACCATTCATGGTGGTCTACGGCATCGTCTTCGCCGTCGCAATGATCCTTGCCACCAGCTACTTCCTGCCTGGCATCCAGGCTAATGGCGTGGCCGCTGCAGTTCAGAACGCTTGGGGCATCGAAGTTGGTTGGTCTGCCCTGGTTCTGGGCGGAATTCTCGCGATCATCATCATTGGCGGTGTGAAGCGTATTGCTAACTTCGCGTCCCTCGTGGTTCCGTTCATGGCGGCGGCATACATTCTCTTTGCCATCATCATCCTGATCATGAACTTCAACCAGATCCCCGAGGTCTTCGGCATGATCTTTAAGTCCGCCTTCGGCGCGGAGCAGGCTTTCTCTGGCCTGTTGGGTTCGGCCATCATGTGGGGCGTGAAGCGCGGCATTTACTCCAACGAGGCCGGCCAGGGTACTGGTCCGCAGTCTGCCGCGGCGGCGGAGGTGTCCCACCCGGCTAAGCAGGGCTTCGTGCAGGCCTTCGCGGTCTACATTGATACCCTCTTCGTTTGCTCCGCGACCGCTTTCATCATCATCTCTACCGACATGTACAAGGTCTTCGAGGGTGAGTCAGAGGATGGCCCTGTGCGCTACGCCGGCTCCATTCCGGATGGCGTCGAGGTTGGACCGGGCTTTGTCCAGCACGGTCTCGACACCCTCCTGGCAGGTTTCGGCCCGAGCTTCATCGCCATCGCCATTGCGTTCTTCGCCTTCACCACCGTCCTGGCGTACTACTACATGGCGGAGGTCAACCTGACCTACTTCAACCGCTGGATTAGCAACAAGACCACCCGCCGCGCACTCGTGTGGCTCCTGCGTATTCTCCTCGTGGCCTCTGTGGTTGTCGGAGCGACCACGACTCCGGGCGCGGCCTGGGCTCTGGGTGATATCGGTGTTGGCGCGACCGCATGGCTCAACATCATTGCCATCCTCTTCCTGCAGGTTCCGGCGCTCAAGTGCCTCAAGGATTACAGTGCGCAAAAGGCTGCCGGCAAGGACCCGCAGTTTGACCCAGAGGCACTGGGAATCCAGAACGCTGAGTTCTGGGTCGAGCGCAAGCTCGCCCGGGAAGAGGCCGCACAGAAGGCAATCGCGGAGCAATCACCGCTCCAAAGCAAGTAAAGCAATGCCCGCTCTCCACGGGGGAGAGCGGGCATTTTCATGCGCTAGGCCATCTTCGAATAGAAGCTGCCGATGAGTGGTGCAGCAATTGGAGTCGGCACAATCTTGCCCAGCGCGTTCATGGCCTTCGATAGCGGCCCGGGTACCACGCGGCGCTGGTTGCGGGCCATGGCCTCGAGGGTCTCTTCGGAGCAGGACTCATAGGTGGTCCACAAGAAATCTGGGACGACCTTGTCCACGATGGATTGCTCTTCCTCCGGGATGACGGCATCGCGCACTGGGCCAGGGGCGAGCAGCGTGCAGGTTACACCGGAGCCCTTGAGCTCGTAGTGAAGGGCCTCAGTAAAGGCGTTGACGCCCGCTTTGGTGAAAACATAGGTGGCATTGTTTGGAATGGAGACGTTGCCCGCGGCCGAGCCTACGTTGCAAATGGCGCCGCTGCGTCGCGGCAACATCTGCTTCAGCGCGGCGCGCGTCAGGCGGTGAACGGCCTTGCCGTTGAGGTCAAACTGCCGGGTTTCATAGTCCCAGTCCTGGTCCATGAACTTACCGAAGCTGGCGATACCCGCCGAGTTGACGATGATGGAAATCTCTTTACCCGCCATGAACTCAATGACGCGGTCCACATCTGCAGCCTCGGAGAGGTCCGCTGCCAGCGCGATGGCGTCCACTTCGTGGCGCGAGCGCAGGTCCGCAGCGATGGACTCGAGGACGTCTTCGCGGCGTGCGACGAGGATGACGTTGTAACCGCGGGCAGCCAGGTCCTTGGCCATCGCAGCACCAATTCCCTGGCTAGCGCCAGTCAACAGCGCATAGGAGGAGCGGGTAGGGGCAGGCAGCCCGGGGGAGTGAGCCATAAACGGCGTCCTTTCTCTCAGGGTGGGAAGTCTCCACCCAGCGTAGAGCAATCAGGGTTTAAATCAGGGTAAACACCGATGAATCCTTAGGCCCAACTCTGGATAATGGAAGGCGAAAGGAGACATCATGAACAACCAACGTTTAACCCGTTCTGCTACTGACACGATGCTCGGCGGCGTCTGCGGAGGCATCGCGCAGACCTATAACCTCGATCCGACCTTGGTGCGCATTCTCTTCGTTGTTGCCACGCTGCTGGGCTTCTCGGGAATTCTGCTCTACCTCATCCTCTGGGTCGTCATTCCAGTGGAGTAATCGGAAACCTCTGCAAACTACTGCAACGGGCCCAGAGCCATAAACCGCTTCCACGTTTCCCACTCTTCCCGCAGGCGCGGCAAGGCGCTGGGTGGGGTGGCGGAGTCGTCGACAAGCACGGCGTCCTGCATGCGCACGCCGTTGTCGAAGAAGAGCGCCGCGTGCCCGGACGCCCCGTAGCGGAGGACCGGCACCAAGTTGAGCCCGTCGAAAGACAGTGGGGCGTTGGGGCGCACATCGAGCCCCGCGATCGCCGCGAGCGTGGGCGCCAAGTCGAGAGGGGAGGCGAGCTCTGCGCACTCCCCGGACTCTGCAACCCCGGGCCATAGAAGGGACATGTTCGCCTTGTTGCCCTGTAGGGAGCACACTGCCACGACACCATTGAGGTCATTCAGCAGTTGGGCTTCTGGTTGCTCGAGAAGGCGGAAGACCCGAGAAGAGGCAGGCTGGGTGTCTTCCCGAACCTCGAAGCCGGAGTCCTCGAAAATCTCCGTGATGCGCGTTGTGGCTCCGCGCTGTGGGTATTGTCCGGTGAGCACCGCGCGGCGTGACGCAGCATAGCTTGGTGCTGGGACCCACGCGTTAACGAAGCGCATACCACGCAGCGCTGATTCCGGGGCGTGGTCAAAAGTCGCGAGGGTGATGTCCATGGAAGTGTGTCCAATCTGTGCCCAAAGGCCACTGTCTGAGGCTTAGTGAAACCCTAGAAAGTGGCCTTGACCTGCGTGCCCCCAGCAGGATTCGAACCCGCGACACATGGGGTAGAAACCCACTGCTCTAATCCACTGAGCTATGGAGGCGTACCGAAACATCATAACGCACAGCTGTGAACTGCCCGATTATCGGGCTATCGCTGGTGTTGCTTCGGTGCTGGTGTCGAGGAAGCAAACTCGGCAAGGCGTGCGGTGGCGGTGGTGAGGAGGGAATCGATCGAGGTGGCCACGCCGTAGAGGTAATCCCCGGCCTCCGTGGTTTGGACTCCACCGCGTCCGCGGGACAGCAGCTTCACGTTGAGATCTTTTTCAAGCTTGCGGACGGTCAGGCTCAAAGAAGGTTGCGTGAGCTGCAGCGCTTCCGCAGCTTGCGTGAAAGAACCGTGATCTACGACGGCTCGAAAGTGGTGAAGCTGGCGAGAGTCCATGAGAGCAGACTACCCGAATGCTGAGAATTATTTACCTTTTAGGTAAGAGAACGTCTGTGGCGGTAGACTGCCCACCATGCACACTGAGAAAGAAAAACCCAGCTCACAGCACTTGCGGGGGCTGGCGCACTCGGGGTCGGGAGCGCAGCCTTCCCGCTTGTTGAATCTTTCTTTCGTCGTCTTCGCGGGCCTCGTGGGCGGAATTATTTCCTTGTTCTTTCTCGCGGACTCGCTTGCCGCCCTGGGCATCCCCGACCCAGGCCGCATGACAACGTTCGGCCTTCCCTTCTTCCGCGCGGTTGCCTGGATGCTGATGGCGCTAGCCATCGGTTCATTTATGTCCAGCGCCTTCTTGATTTACCCGGCCGTGCCGGACAAGGACAATGAGCGTCTCATCGAGGCTGGCCTGACCGTCGATGGGCACATTGCGGCGCGCACCGGTGCATGGGCCGCCGTGGGTGCCGCGGTGGTGTCGCTGATTGAGGTCCCCCTCGTGATGTCGGACCTCACCGGTACCCCGTTGGGCCAGGTCCTCAACCCAGAGCTGATGGGCATGGCGGTGGGGCAGATTGCCACGTCGCAAGTGTGGCTACTCACCGCGGGGATAGCAGCGCTCGTTGCCATCATGGGCTTTGTGGCGCGCACGTGGGCGGGCCAGGTTGCCACGTTCTTCCTGTCGCTGTTGTTGACGGTGCCCCTCGGCATGGAGGGTCACTCGGCCTCCGGCGGTGATCATGATTACGGCACGAACTCGCTGCTATTGCACCTGTTCTTCATCATGCTGTGGATCGGCGGGCTCATGGGCCTCATTGCGCATGGCCGCCGCCTAGGGCCTGACATGGGCGTGGCGGTTCGCCGGTATTCCACCGTTGCGCTGCTGTCCATCTTGGGGCTGGCGGCGACCGGTGTGGTCAACGCGCTCATCCGCGTTGAGCTGGGGGATTTATTCACCACTCGCTATGGCTTGCTGGTGCTGAGCAAAGCAGTGCTCACGGTGGTGCTCGCGGTCATAGGCTTTGTGCATCGCCGGGTCACCATTCCCCAGCTGAAACGTGTGCCGCGCCTGTTTATCAGGGTCTCCGTGGTGGAGGTTCTCATCATGGCGGCCACAGTCGGCGTGGCCATCTCGATGGGTCGCACGCCGCCCCCGCCACCGCGGGATCCGAACCTCAACGCCATGCAAATCCTGGTGGGCTACGAGCTTTTCGATGCCCCCACGGCCACCAACGTGTGGACCATGTTCCGATTTGATCTCATGTTTGGCTCGCTCGGGCTCGTGCTAGCCGGCTTCTACCTGTACGCGCTCTGGCGCCTGAAGCAGCGAGGGCTGACGTGGTCGGTTGGGCGCACGACGTGGTTCCTTATGGGCTCACTGGGCATGACGCTGATCATGAGCAATGGTATTGGCCTATACATGCCGGCGTTGTACTCCATGCACATGTTGGTGCACATGATTCTGTCCATGGCGATCCCTCTGTGCCTCGTGTTGGGCGCCCCGGTAACCCTGGTGATGGAAGCGTTTGAGCCTGGGGAGCCGGGCAAGCCCACGCTTCACGACGCCGCCGTTGCCCTCACCAAATCCCGTACTTTACGTGTGCTCACGCACCCCGCGGTCAACGTCCTGCAGTTCTTGGCGATCCTCTACGTGCTCTACCTGTTCCCGAACTTCTACGAAGTTGCCATTTCGGAGCATGCCGGGCACGTCATCATGAATTGGGTCTTCTTGATTTCCGGCTATATCTACTACTGGGAAGTCATTGGCCCGGATCCATTGCCGTGGCGCGCGCCCACGGGCGTTCGCCTGCTCATCCTGTTTGTGTCGATGCCCCTGCACCTTTTTGCGGGTGTCTACCTCATGCAGATGCAAGTCATTCTCGGCCTGGACTTCTATGAATCATTGAACCTGCCGTGGAACCCGGATTTCGTCACCGATCAGCGGACCGGCGGCGGTATTTCCTGGGGCTTCGGCCAGTTCCCGCTGGTGATTGTGTTCGGTTCGCTATTCCGGGACTGGCTGCGCGAGGACCGTGCGACTGCCCGGCGCTATGACGCCAAGGCGGAGGTGGACGGCGATGCCGACCTGGCAAGCTACAACGCCATGCTCAAGCAGATGGGGGAAGGCGACGAGTCGAGCTTCCGTCAGCACTAGGAATGTGGCGTACCCGGCGTGGCGAAAAGAGGACGTCTGCCTGGGTAAATAGATTTTTTGTTGACGCTTGCAACAAGTTATCCACAGGTTGGCGGCGCAGTCATTGCGAGTGCTGTTCTTGGTGGCAAAGATGCGAGGTAAGGGAGGCGCATCGCTTCCTTAACCTCAAGAAAGCCACGAGCCATGACCAGCAAAGGAATCACGCAATGTCTCAATACCCAATCTCCATTACAGGACGCCTGACCCACAACCCGCACCTGACCAAAATCAGCGACACCATGTATAAGGCCCGCATCCGTATCGCTTCTTCCCGCAGCGTTCCGGAGAAAGACGAGGAGGGCAAAACCGTGTGGCGGGAGCTGGACCTCAACTTTATCGATGGTGAAGTGTGGGGTCAGTGCGCCATCAACGTGAAGAAATCCCTGTATAAGGGCATGCCAGTCTTCGTTATGGGCTCCATTGTGACGGACCGATGGGAGGATAAGAACGGAGCTACGCGCTCTAGGACCTTCATCAAGATTGCTCACGTGGGCCTAGACCTCAACCGCTTCTGCATCACTTCAACCAAGATTGGTACCTCCTACGGTGAGGAGGGCAGCGAAGCCCTCTGGCTAGGGGAGAACCCGCCGGCGCTGGACGTGGACTACACGGCACCGCCGAGCGATACACAGAACGCAGGGGATGCGCAGAACACAGAGAACACAGAAGGCTCGGGGAACCCAACGGAAGAAGCAATGCCAGCTGCATTGCGGCCGGGAGATACTCCGCAGGACACCGCGGCGGACCGTCAGCAAGCGCAGTCCGGCGCTGAGCCATACCTTGAACCGGAGCCAGAAGAAGCGATGGTCTAAGGACAAAGGACTACCGCCACCCATGTCATGTAGTCTTTGTACTGTTATTTACCAATCCTGACAGAAGCAAAGGGTGAAACATGGGCGAATTCATCTACACGATGAAAAACGTGCGTAAGGCCATCGGTGACAAGGTTATTTTGGACAACGTCACCATGGCTTTCTACCCGGGCGCCAAGATTGGCGTCGTGGGCCCCAACGGTGCAGGTAAGTCCTCGATCCTGAAGATTATGGCCGGACTGGATCAGCCTTCCAACGGCGAGGCTTTCATCGATCCGGGCAAGACCGTCGGCATCCTCCTCCAGGAGCCGCCGCTTAACGAGGAAAAGACGGTCCGTCAGAACGTCGAAGAGGGCCTCGGAGAAATCTTCCAGAAGAAGCAGCGCTTCGAAGAGATTGCTGAAGAGATGGCCACCAACTACTCCGATGAGCTCATGGAGGAGATGGGCAAGCTCCAGGAGGAGCTGGATGCCGCCGATGCCTGGGAAGTGGATTCCAAGATCGAGCAGGCCATGGAAGCGCTGCGCTGCCCGCCGTCCGATGACCCGGTGACCAACCTTTCCGGTGGTGAGCGCCGCCGCGTTGCGCTGGCCAAGCTGCTGCTGAGTGAGCCGGACTTGCTGCTGCTGGACGAGCCTACTAACCACCTGGACGCCGAGTCCGTCCAGTGGCTGGAGAAGCACCTCGAGACCTACCCGGGTGCGGTCCTTGCCGTGACCCACGACCGCTACTTCCTCGACCACGTCGCGGGCTGGATCTGTGAGGTTGACCGCGGCAAGCTCTACCCCTACGAGGGCAACTACTCCACCTACCTGGAGAAGAAGGCCGAGCGTCTCGAGATTGCTGGCGCTAAGGACAAGAAGCTGCAGAAGCGCCTCAAGGACGAGCTCGCCTGGGTTCGCTCCGGTGCGAAGGCCCGCCAGGCCAAGAACAAAGCCCGTCTCCAGCGCTACGAGGAAATGGCTGCGGAGGCCGAGCAGTACAAGAAGCTCGACTTCGAAGAGATTCAGATTCCGACTCCGCCGCGCCTGGGCAACAAGGTCGTGGAGGTCAAGAACCTGACCAAGGGCTTCGACGGCCGCGTCCTCATCAAGGATCTTTCCTTCACCTTGCCGCGCAACGGCATCGTCGGTGTCATCGGCCCGAACGGTGTGGGTAAGTCCACCCTGTTCAAGACCATCGTGGGATTGGAGCAGCCGGATTCCGGTTCCGTCGACGTCGGCGAGACCGTCAAGCTGTCTTATGTTGACCAGGGCCGCGAGAACATCGACCCGGAGGCCACCGTGTGGGAGGTTGTCTCCGATGGGCTGGATTACATCCACGTTGGTCAGAACGAGATGCCGTCCCGCGCCTACCTCTCCGCTTTCGGTTTCAAGGGTGCTGACCAGCAAAAGCCTTCCAAGGTTCTCTCCGGTGGTGAGCGTAACCGCCTGAACCTGGCCCTGACCCTGAAAGAGGGCGGCAACCTGATCCTCCTCGATGAGCCGACCAACGACTTGGACGTGGAAACCCTGGGTTCCCTGGAAAACGCCCTGGAGAAGTTCCCTGGCTGTGCCGTGGTCATCTCCCACGATCGCTGGTTCCTCGACCGCACCTGTACCCACATCTTGGCGTGGGAGGGCAACGTCGCAGAAGGCCAGTGGTTCTGGTTCGAGGGTAACTTCGGTGACTACGAGAAGAACAAGGTTGAGCGCCTCGGCGAGGAGGCTGCACGCCCGTCCCGCGTTACCCACCGTAAGCTCAGCCGCTAGGCCATTAGTCCCTAGCGTTAAAGCACGAACTCCGGAAGGAACCTGGAATGTCCGCTCAGAATGTTGTGTCGGAGAAGACCAAGGACAACGTCCACGCGCTTACCGTGGGCGTGCGCTGGTCGGACTTCGACATGTACGGCCACATGATGAATGCCAACTTCATTGAGCTGGCGCAGGAGGCGCGCTTGGCTTTTGCCATGCACCACTTCTACGCTCGCGGCGTCAACATGGTGGCTTTCGTTCGCCACATCGAAGCGGACTATGTCCGCCCCATCAAATGGGATGGACGCCATGGAACGGTGACGGTGGAAACCACGGTGGTGCGCCTCGGCACCACGTCTTTCACCACTCGCCAGACGATCAAGGATGCGCAGGGCCAAGTAGCCTGCGTCATTGATTGCGTGCAGGTCACCATTGACCCGGCTACTCAGATGCCACGGGAGGTCTCTGAGCAGGAGCGCAACATTATCTTGGAGCACGCCGTCGTCGAGCTTGAGCAGCAGTAATGGAGCGCGAAACTCTGACACTGCGCAGCGGTGGGGTAGGGCTTCGCGCCCTCCTCTCCCGCGCGACGGGGCTGGATGCATCCGCAGCGGTGCGCCTGCGTCAATACGACACCAACCAGGCTGAGGTCTTTGTGACCACGCCGTTCGACGTTGTCGTGGCGCGGCGTTGCGAGGGGACCGTGGGCCGCGACGGTGCCGTGGTATCGGCGCAGGCGCTTCTCGACGCCCTCCACACCGCCCCCGACTCCCTCGGCCACGAAGGAGGCGTGGAACTTGATTTAGGCCCAGCGCGCGATCCGTCCTGGCCGGGGGCCTTGCCGCCGGAAAAGGGCTTTCGGGAGATCGACTCGCTGCCGGTTGACGTTGTCCGTGAACTCGCGGACAAGGGTCGCCAGCTGGCCCGCCAATTCTCCGGGCCGATGGGGCCTCCGAAGAGCCTGTTGAATCAGACGGTGCTCACCGTGAATGATGCGGAGACTCAGGTGGAGATTCCCATGCGGATGATCTTTGCCTGCACGAGCTTGGGCCTCATCCCGGGCTTTGCCGCCTCACTGGAGATCCCCCGCCACCTTCGCGTGGCGGGCAAGGGGCGTTGGGTGCGCCTCGATGCGCCTTATGGCAGCGTCTACCATTCGACGCGGCTGTCCTTGTTCTAAAGGTTGCTAAAGCAATGTGTACCCCGCCAGTGCGGCGCCCACGGCGACCGTCCACGGCGGGGTTATGTATAAATAGCGCTACGCCTGCCGCAGGGCGCTATACCTACCTTGGATTTGGTCGGGCCGAGACGGCACACAAAAGGGGTGATCTGCGTTACCCTAAAGGGGTCGAATTCTATTTCTTCAGCAAAAGGAGATGGCTCGAATCATGCGTATTGGCGTACCCAAAGAAATAATGAACAACGAAAACCGCGTCGCGCTGACCCCGAGCGCGGCGGACACGCTGATTAAAGACGGCCATGAGGTTCTGGTTGAGACCACGGCGGGGGAAGGTGCCTCCTTCCCTGACTCCGAGTATCAGGCCGCCGGCGCGACCATCGTTCCCACTGCCGCGGAGGCATGGGCCGCGGAGATGGTGGTCAAGGTCAAAGAACCGCTGGAGTCTGAGTATGGCTACTTGCGCGAGGATCTGCTGCTGTTCACCTACCTGCACCTAGCCGCGGACCGGCCGTTGACGGATGCCCTGATGAACTCAGGTACGACGGCCGTAGCCTATGAAACCGTGACCGACTCTCGCGGCACCTTGCCACTGCTGACCCCGATGTCCCAGGTGGCTGGTCGTCTTGCAGTAATCGAGGGCGCACATCACCTGCTCTCTACCGAAGGCGGGCGCGGTTTGCTGGTCGCCGGTGTACCAGGTACGCGGCCGGCTCGCGTCGTCGTCATCGGTGGTGGCCAGGTGGGGGCGTCGGCAGTCGCGATGGCGCATGGCCTGCGCGGCGAGGTGACGGTGCTGGACCTTGAACCGCACGTGCTGCAGCGCTTTGATGAGCAGTATCAAGGCAGCGTGCGCACCATTGTTCAGAAGACTGAAATGGTAGCGGTGTGGTGAGTATCTGGTAGCGCCTGAGTGAGTATCCGGTAGCGGTGTCTCACTCAGGCGTTGTTGGTGGTTATGCGTTGGTGTTCAGGCGCATGTTTGGTCCTTCGAGTGTGATGATCTCGGCGCCGGAGACGAGTCGGTTGAGGATTGACTCGGAGATCACGGCGTCGGGGATGGACTTGTACCACTCCAGTGGGGTGAATTGTGAGGTCACTATCGTTGAGACTTTGCCTTCACGGCCGGCGAGGATGTTGAGAAGTTGGTGCGCAGTCGCGGCATCAACAGGTGTGGTCAGGAAGTCATCGAGGACTAGGACATCGACGTCGTGGAGGTGCTGGATGAATTTCAGCCGTTTAGGGTCATCGGGTTGGAGGACTGCCAGTTCGGCGGCGAGCATGTCGGTGCGGTAGAACCGTGCGGAGTAGTCTTTGCGGCATGCTGCTGTGATCAGGGCTTGGGCGAGGTAGGTTTTGCCGACTGAGGATTTGCCCAGGATGACAATGTTTTGGCCCAGGTGGCACCATTGTCCGTGAGCGAGTCTGCTGACTTGCTCGGGGTTGATGTTGCGGTCAGGCGTGCAGACCACGTTTTCAAGGCAAGCATCAAGGTTTGGAGATCGGGATGCTTTCAGCAGTTTGTTGATGCGTCGCTCGCGCCTGGCCGCGACTTCTTTATCAAGTGCGTAGAGCACCTTTTGGGAAAACGTCCATGTGTCGAATGCGGGATCGTTGGCGATGTCGATGACGCTTCTGCCAAAGGCTGTCATCCGCAGCGCGGTGAAGTCGGGCAGGACGGATTCGTCAAGGAAGCGATCTGTTGGCGGGGTTGGTGATGACAAGGGGTTTAGTTTCCTTTCTTTGCGAGGTTGTCCATGCTGAACTGGTCTGCACCGCCGAGAAACGCGCCGGTGGTATCCCGGTCAGCGGCTACAGGCTGGGCGGTTGTGGTGCTACGCGGGGCCTGGTCTAATCCGCGGGGCCGAGTGGCGTGTTCTTTGCGTATGGCGGCCATCATGTTTTGGACCTGACCCCTGTTTGGTGGACACCTGATATC
>NZ_KV817286.1:0-6205 GCF_001814605.1 Corynebacterium sp. HMSC074C01
CAGCCTTTTCACGCGCCTTTTGTTCCTGGCGCAAGGCCTCAAAGCGAGCTTGCTGCTCCGCACTCAACCCGTTCTGCAGCTCCTGCCGCCACGTGGCGCCAAGCTGAGTAAGCGCCTTAGAATACCGCTCATACGACGCCTCAAAATCAGCCGACAAACCAGCAGCCACAGAATCCGCATACGCATCAGAACGACGCGACTCCGAAGCAATAGCAGCTTTACGGTTGCTGGTCTCAGCCCGAATCTTCCCGTCTAGTCCGGCGAGTTCACGGCGGTCACTGACCACCGCGTTATAAATCTCAGCATTCTGAGCTAAACGCGCCTCAGCATCTGACAACAACTGCCCACCCACATGGACAGCCCAATCCATATCAGAATGCTCCGTACGCTTCGGCTCAATCCGAGTCACCGCCAACGGGACCACACGACCCCAAATCTCCACATTGACAATGTCACCAACCTGGAAATCCACCATCGGCTCCCATGGGCCAAGACCCGACTTAGAGATGTCCGACTCGAGGAAGAAATCACCAGACACACGCTTCGCAGCCTCGTCCAGAACCCGCTCCACATCCGACGCCGGAATCATGTCCTCGTCCTTGGCGGTGACGCTCACATCCGCCCTAACAAACCTGCGGAACATGCCGCCCACGCGCCGTTTACTGCCAAGGCTGGACACGTAGGCCAGCTCATTACCTGCGGCACTGACCTCATACACGTCCTCAAGGTCAACGCCTTCAGGAAGTTTCAGGCCATACTTGCCGAACGCGGTGGACGCGAGGGAGCGCAGAACAGTAACCTGCGCCGAATCCGCAATCAGATATGGCGTTGCCATTAGGCCACCTCCTTAACGGTCAGCACAATCATCGCGTGCTCAAACTTCCGATACCCCAACGTGCGAGAAGATTTCCCCTCACTCGGCGTAATATCCACATCCCGCGGGCTCATACTCGACGTGGCCTGCGACCAGCACCGAACCGGCGCATCCCCTGGCCACCAGATATAAGCCCCCAGAATGACGCCGGCATTCTCCGCCTGCTTCGATACCGTCTCCCACAAGAACCCGTCGCGGGCCTCAAGGCTGATTTCCTCCGACGTGTCCATCTCGGGCACTTCCACTACGTGGTAGGGGTCATCGACCCACTTCACACCGTCAGGGTCGGCTTGGGTGCGCATCGCCGCGTCCAAGGATTCTTGCGCCAGGCGGCGAATCACAAAAGCAGCCGGCCCGTTTTTCCACACGAACATGGCGTTAGTTGCCAGCTCTACGCGGGCCATGAGGCGCTTCTGCTTATACGCAAGGCCTGATTCATCGGAACTTGTTTCGTATGGTTCCGCTTTCCACCACGCGGCAGGCCATGACACCGCCGGTATCGTGTGCCACACGTCCATGCAGTTCAGCGCGTTGATTGTAATTTCCGACGGTATCCCGTCGTTGTCCTCATCGTTCGCAGTGGCGTGCACGATTGCCCCGCCGCGCCGCACGACATGACTATCGGCCCCAGGGAATGCGGCCAGGAGCATGTAGTCACCCTCGGCGGTAGGCAACCGGCCCGAGGGGTCGAACTTGGTTAGCGCATCCATCACCAACAGCTCTGCTACACGGCTTACCGACCCATCCGGTTCGCGAGCAGGAAACGTTACCTGCAGGTCCGCAGATTCCATCCACTGGTCTGGTGTATCCGGCTCCAACGGCATCGGAAGAGTAAACAGTGGGTTCCCGTCCGCGTCACCAATCCCATACCAGCGGCCTTGGGTCTTAACGGTGTAGTCAACGGTCTTTTTCCACGACGCCCAGTCAGTCACAGGCCACACCTCACAAAATTCAGTTAGTCAAAAATTGGGGAGGAAGGACCACACCTCCAATTTGTTTAAGGTCCTTTGGGGTTTAGCTCCACGGGTCAGCAACCCCGAGCACCCACTCGAGCTGCGCACCCGCAGGCAACATCCACACCCCAGTAGCTCCTGGTGGCACATGCTCCGGGAAAGCGCCCTCCAGGCGGAGCACGCTCGGGTCTAAGTCGATGGTGGTTTCCTCGGCGGCGCGGGGAAGCGTGAATTTCGCCCCAGATGGGTTAGTTACTACTCCTCCGGCGCCCTTATAGCGGATTTTTGGCCATACTGGAACATCACCGTAATTCGTCACTGTGACATTTCCTGTTCCGGTCATCACCGAAGATTTAGCCACACCATCAAAACACACCACCGGCACCGTCAACGTTTCCGCCGACCGGCGACGCATATCAACCGGCACGCCCGGCAATACCCCGTCCACCACCAGTTCAAACGTCAACGGTGACAAAGGACTATCCGACTCGATGCTAATCACGCACGGATTAGACCGCGTCGCTGCAGCCCACCCCTGACGCAAACGGCGATGCGTCTCCTCCAGGGCCTCACCATCACGAGTCTTCAGGAAGAACTCGAGCTCCGTGGAAATCGGACCAAAACGCCGAGCCCCCGGCAGCACTCCCGCACCGCCAGGGACCGGCAAATCAGACCTCGAAACATTCGCCCGAAGCTCCACCAAAGCCCCATAAGGCGACAACACCGACGAATCCGTCCCTGTGCCAGACAGCCGCCACTCATCACCCAGAGCAGTAATCAACACCACATTCAGCATTTACACCAGCTCCTTCCGACGAGACACAGCGACTTCACTAGCCGAACGGACAATCCGATACGAACCATTAGTGCCAGCCGTGACCTCAGCCAAAAGCTGGTCAATCTGGTCCGCGGTGTACATCTTCTCCCCATCAAGGTGAATCGTCGTCTCGCGACGAATCTGGTCACGCACACCCGTAGTCGCGTACTTCGAGTCCAGCTTCCACTTCACGCCAGCATCTTCGGCCGCATCACGATTTGCTCTAGCCGCGGCCAGATACTCGCCACGCAGCTTCTCATTACCGTCGGCAAACGCGGCTGAAGCCTGCTCCAACGACTGAATCGTGTAGTCCAGCCCTTTAAGGGTGCGCTCCAACGGGGTGGTTTTCTCATACAGCCCAATCTCTGCAGTGAAGTCCTCCACCTGGCGGGCCAGGTCTGTCTGCTGGTCACGCGCCTCCTGCACCGGCTTGAGTGCCTCGTTGACGCGCAGCGCGGTCTCCGCCTGCACGAGCTCCGGCATCTGGGCGCGCAGCACCGCCATGGCATCACCCTCACGGAACGCTGCTCTGCCCATGAGCTTGAGCGTGCGGTCCAGGTTCCCACGGTCAATCTTGACCCCAGTCTCCTCAAGCACCGCATCCAAAGCCCGCTGCAGCGACTCATACTGTGCCTGCTGGCCACGGTACTCATTCGCATAAGAACCATTAGCCCCAAGCGCGGCACCCCAGCGCCCGAGGACGTTTTTATCCATGGCCTGCTTGACCTCAGCCATTTCAGCCATGAGCTTCGCCACCTGGGCGGTGCCGGTGGCCTCGACGAGGTCGACGCCCGCCACCTTCGCGGACATACGAATCAGACGCTCCTGAGCGACCAGAAGGTCCTGCTGGTTACGTACGTTCTGGCGCTGCGCCTCAGCCAAAGCAGCCTCGGCCTTAATCTGCTCCAGACGAGCCGAAACTTCACCCTTAAGCGCCTCAGCACGCGCCTTCTCGTACGTAAACAGCGCGGAGATAGCCGAATTCGACCACTCCTTAAGCACGCCCTGGGCCTCCAGGGCCTGATAGGCCATGTAGGAGTCCCAGTCTTCGTGCAAGCCCAGCAGCTTCAGCTGCGCCGCAACCGCCCCACGACGAATCTCTTCATCCAAGGCTAGGCGCGCCTCAGCTACCCGCAAAGCCCCGTCGGCTTCGGCAATGTAGCGGTCATGCTGCGCCAACATGAGGTTGTACTCAGCCTCCCGCTGCGCATTCGCACCACGCACCAGCTCCTGCTGCAGGGAGGTCACCCTGCCCTGCAATTCGACGACAAGATTCGCATAGTCAGCGATGACTGCCCATCCGTCGGCAAGCGCCTTCAGCGCCTCCAGCCGGGCCTTGCGAATCCGATTCACCAGCTCCACAATCGCTTCGACGATGGACTTGATGATGCTGATACCGACCTTGAGCATGTCCATGGCCATGCCCAGGGTCAGGCCTGTCGGGCCTGCCAGCCCCGCGAGGCTAGCGAGCTTGCCGACCACCATGTCCAGGCCAGCGCCGACAGCACCAGCCGGGGCGCCCATGCCAATCAGCTTCGAGGCCAGCCCTTCGGCCTGAGGAATCAGCCCCTTCATCTGACGCTGCGAGAGCAATACAACGTTGTCGAGGTCCTCGGCCTGCTTCTTGCGTGCCGCGGCGAGGTCACCCTCCGCCTTGGTCACAGCCTCGTTAGCCTTCTCGATTTCCTCAGCACGCTTCGCCTCATCCTCCTCCTGCTTAATCCCCAAATCCTCACGGACACGGGACAGCTTCTCCTCAGCCTTGGCAACCTTGTCGTTCGCTTTCTCCGAGGACGCGGTGGACTTCTCGCGGGCGCGGGACAGTTTCTCCTCGGCCTTGGCGACCTTCTCAGCGTCACCGCTCTCGCGGGCCTTCGCCAACGCGTCTTCGGCGTCAGCGACCCGGCTAGCAGCGGTGGCTGAGCTGCTGGTGGACTTGCCGGCCTCAGCCTGTGCATCCGCCAGAGCCTTCTCCGCGTCGGCAAGCTTGCGCTTGTCCTTGACGGAGAGCTCTACCTCGCCGGTTTCGAGCTCGCGCAGCTTCTTCTTCGCGTCCGCCAGGGCCTGTTCCTTCTCGGCCAGCGCCTCCGTATGACCGACAGCGCGAGCACGAGAATCCCATAGGGCTTTCTCCCCGTCGAGGATGACACGAATCTGCTCAGAGCCGGGCAGGTCCAGCCCAAGGTCTAGGACACGCCGCACAGTTTGACGGGCGTTAATCCCCTCCGTCGAGTTGTAGTTTCCAGCCTTCGCCATCCACTTCTCAGCGTTTTCCACCGCGACGGCAATGGCCTCAGTCTGCCCCTTGATGGCGGGCACGAGGTCGCCGAGGTGCCGGACCAGGGCGGAGACACTACCCCACTGGTCGTGGTTGAGCACCGGCTCCGGCTTGCCCGATAGGTTAAGCGCGGTTTTTCCGTGCTCCAGCCATCCGCCCTGGTCGTACAGCTTCGGCAGTTCCACCACACCACCGGAGGAGTAGCCATGACCATGGCCCCACATAGTGGTGAGGTCAGTGCCATACCGGGACTTGTAGTAGCGCAGCGCCGCGTTCATATTCGACCACGGGTCACGCCGGTCATCCGGCAGCTCGGGGTCACGATGAGCCGCAAAAGTACCTGGGATAATCTGCAGCAATCCCACACCAGCGGAATCACCAGTGCCGTTAATGTCCACAATCTGCTGAGCAATCCCAGGATTACCACCAGATTCAGACATGATTTGCGACAGCATCGCATTGACCTGTGCCGGGTCATCCGCATTGAATCCCTGGCGGCGCATCGCCGCCATCGCCATCTCGCGCCACGATTCAGCATTTCCCGCGCTACCAGCAGCACCAGAGTAAGACGAGGCTTCATCGGCTTTACCCATCAGGAAGTCCTTCGCCGCACCCCACAGGGTCTTAAACATCGCCGAGGGGAGACCACCAATGATGCCAGGGGCACTAAACGAATCAATCTTTCCCTTCACAGCATCAATAATCGGATTAAACAGTCCGGTAACCCGATCCTTGATGGAAGTGAATACGGCCTTCGCGCCGTCCCATACCATCTCGACCATGTTCTTCGGATCGCCCAGGGGCTGCTGAGAGGCCACGTGAACGTGATTACGGTGCTGATTCATTGTCCCCGCACCGTAGAAACCGAAGCCGTCTCCCACGTCCTTGCCGTGCTTCACATTGTGATTAAACGGCGAGTGAATGAGCTCCAGCAGGCCCTTACCGTAGTTGCTGAACAGATTTTGAGCCGCAGACTGCATTTGGGGCGTCGTGTCTGTTCCGTTAGAGAAGTCCACTGCGAGTCCCTGACCGTGATAGTCATTCGTATTTCGCAGCGTCGAGGTAATCGTCATCATCGGGTAATACTTTTTGACCCAATCAGTGATTGAGCCAATCACACCACCCGAGTAGAAGCCACCAAGGCTGCGTTTCTTCTCGTCTCCGTACAGGTAATCCTCCACGCCCTGCTCTCCACCAATACGAGCTGCGGCGTTTACGCCGTCTACCCAAGACGAGCCGAGGACTCGAGTGGCCTCGGGCCGCATAATGGCCTCACCGCCGGA
>NZ_KV817287.1:0-35424 GCF_001814605.1 Corynebacterium sp. HMSC074C01
CCCCGACGTGTCTACTTTCCGGGGGTCAGGCCCAGCCGTGCTAGCGCCGAAGTCGGCTCTTAGCTCTTAGCGCCCAGAGCGGTATGAGTTACCCCACCGCTGTTGGGCCGTTGTCCTCGCATGCGAATCCTACAATTGAAGTCGGGAGAACTTTATGGCAACGTCGTTTCGCCCATTCACGGTAAAGGAAAAGAAATATGATTGAATTTCTTTTATTCCTCTGGCCCTCAGTGCTCTATATTTTTTTCCGGCGAAAGTCACTTGGGGTGTCCCGTGCCCGGGCACATGTGGGGTTGCGATGGGGAAGCTGGCAAGCGGCAGGGTTAAGCCTCGTTTTGTTCCCTGTGCTGCTAGGAATTGGTTACCTTGGTATCCGTCTCGTGCCGACAGCTAGTCTTACCCTCCCAGGTGTCGTTCTCGTCCAAGGGGTAAGTGGTGCCGCGATTCTTAGAGCCGTAGGCGAGGAGATTTTCTTCCGAGGATTCCTCGGCGGCTTGTTTCTTCGACGCTGGGGACTATGGGGTGGGAACACACTTCAGGCCGCTCTTTTTCTCGTGCCTCACCTCGTGCTATTGAGTGTTGATGTGCATCTGTGGCCGATACTTCCCGTTCAGTTCCTCAGTGGCTGGATACTTGGCGCGGTGAGATATCGTTCGGGCAGCATCATTGAGTGCTCAATTCTACATGCTGCCGTTAATGTTGGGATTGGACTGCTGGCGGGTTAAGTGAAGGATTGCGTTCGTGTGCTCGGGGCGATTAATGGTCAACTCTGAGCACAAAGCTCTGTGCCGCAGGTCTATCTTTCGTCCGTTAGGCGTCGCACGGCCTCCCGGATGACCTCAGGGCGCTTGCAGAAAGCAAAGCGCACCTTGTACTTCCACGGCTCGGGATTGTCCGTGAAAGCGGCTAGCGGGATGGCGGCCACGCCCTTCGTTTCGGGCAGCTGCATGCAGAAGTCGATGCCGTTTAAACCGGTAGAGGAGATATCGGCAACCACATAGTAAGTGCCGCCGGTGTCATGTACATGGAATCCCAGCTGCTTGAGACCTTCCACTAGGATGCTGCGGCACTCTGCAAGTTCAGCCACCATGCCGTCTAGCCATTCTTGTTCATAACGCAGGGCATGGGCCACGGCCGGCTGGAAGGGCGTGGTGGAGACGAAGGTGGTGAATTGCTTGGCTTTGATGACGCCGTCGAGAAGCTTAGGCTCCGCAATGGCCCAGCCGGTCTTCCACCCGGTGCAGTTGAAGGATTTGGCGGCAGATGACACGGTGACGGTGCGCGCGGCCATCCCCGGCAGGGAGGCGATGCTGACGTGGTCGGTGCCGAAGGTGAGGTTTTCATAGACCTCATCGGCGAGAACCAGCAGGTCCCTTTCCACGCAGAGCTTGGCGAGCTCGGTGAGTGCTTCGCGGGAGAAGACCGAGCCGGTCGGGTTGTGCGGGGTGTTGATGATGACCATGGCGGTTTTATCGGTCACGGCTGCACGCACCGCATCGACGTCGATATCCCAGCTATTGCCGGATTCCTTCAAGGGGACGGGGATGCGGGTGGCGTCGGCAAGCGCGATGGCAGCGGCATAGGCATCGTAGTAGGGCTCGAGGACAATGACCTCGTGGCCCGGTTCTACCAAGCCGAGCACCGTGGCGGTAATCGCTTCGGTAGCGCCGGCGGTGACCACGACGTGGTCCTGGGGTACGGAGTAGGTCTCCGCGATGGCGCTGAGCAACACCGGGACCCCGCGCAGGGGAGCGTATTGGTTGTTGCCACCGGCGATGTTTTCCTGGGCGATCTCCAGCATGCGCTGCGGGCCGTCGCTATCGGGGAAACCCTGGCCTAGGTTCACCGCGCTATTCTCCACGGCAAGCGCGGTCATGGTGGCGAAGATGGTTTCGCCGAATTCTTGTAGTCTCTCGACAGTCATTTACAGCACCAACAAATCGTATTTCGTAGCTTTTACATCGGTCAGACGTTTGCGGGCGCGCTCGAGGCGCTGCCACTGGTCTTCCGGAATGGATTTGCGGGCAATCGTCACGGTCTCCGCATCCGGGGTACCCCAGGCAATCGGCATGGGGGTGATTTGCTGCCAGTGGTCTTGATCGCCGCTGCTGCGCTGACCGGAGACCGCGGCCACCGGAACCTTGGTTCCCACGGTGCGCTTAATGCCCGGGATATTGGTGACCGTGCGCAGGCAGGCGCCCCAGCGCGGCGGAGCCTTCGGGTCCACGTTGGTATTCACCAGCGCCATGAGGACCATGTCGCGCTCGTTGACCTCTGCGACGACGGCGGGGGCTAACGGATAGGAATCATAGAGTTTCTGAGCCGAGCCGACCTTGCTTGAGGCCAAGACGCCGATGACGGCGCAAAAGATTCCGAAGAGCACTATGCCCAGCGCTAGTGTGATGCGCCAGACGGCCTCCATGCCGAAGTAGACGGCAATGCCGCCGATGATAATTAAAAGGCCCATGATGAGTCCGGAATTGCGCAGGCGCGCGGAATCACGCAGGAGCTCATTGTTCTTCTTGGCAAAGTCTTCGTTGACTTCAAACTTGAAAATCTTCATCAGCTCACAAGTCTACTTCGTCCACCAGCCGGTAGGCATAACCTTGCTCGGCCAAAAAGCGCTGGCGGTGCATGGCATATTCCGCATCAATCGATTCACGCGCCACGAGAGTGTAGAACGTGGCTTCCTGCCCGTTCTTTTTCGGGCGCAGTAGGCGGCCTAGGCGCTGGGCCTCCTCCTGGCGGGAGCCGAAGGTACCGGAGACTTGGATGGCCAGGGCGGCTTCGGGCAGGTCAATGGAGAAGTTGGCCACCTTGGACACCACGAGGGTGTCCAGGTTGCCTTCCCGGAATTGTTGGAAGAGCTTTTCGCGTTTGGCGGTGGAAGTCTTGCCGTCAATGACCGGTGCGTTGAGGTGCTCACCGAGCTCCTCCAGCTGGTCCACGTAAGCGCCAATGATGAGTGCCTGCTGACCTTCATGTTTCTTCAGCAGCTTGTCGACGGCCCGCAGCTTCGCGCCTGCCGACGCCGCAATCCGGTAGCGCTCCCGCGCTTGTGCCGTGGCATAAAGCAGGCGTTCCTCCTGCGTCATGTCGACGCGCACCTCGACGCAGTCCGCGGTGGCGATATAGCCGGCGGATTCCAGCTCCTTCCACGGCGCGTCATAGCGCTTGGGCCCGATGAGCGAAAAGACATCGCCCTCGCGGCCATCCTCGCGGATGAGGGTGGCGGTCAGGCCTAAGCGACGGCGCGATTGGAGGTCGGAGGTCATGCGGAAGACTGGGGCAGGCAAGAGGTGGACTTCGTCGTAGATGATAAGGCCCCAGTCATGGGAATCGAAGAGCTCGAGTGCCCGGTATTCGCCCTTGGTCTTGCGGGTGACCACTTGGTAAGTGGCGATGGTAATCGGCTTGATCTCTTTCTTTTCACCCGAGTACTCACCAATTTCCTCCGGCGTGAGGCTGGTGCGGCGCAGTAGTTCATCGCGCCATTGGCGCCCGGCCACGGTGTTGGTCACCAGGATGAGCGTGGTGGCCTGTGCTTTGGCCATGGCGGCAGCACCCACGATGGTTTTGCCCGCGCCACAGGGCAGGACCACGATGCCGGAGCCACCAGACCAGAAAGAATCGGCGGCATACTGCTGATAATCGCGTAAGCTCCAGTCCACCTCCTCCGTGCTCAGCGCGATGGGGTGGGATTCACCATCGACGTAGCCGGCGCGGTCATCGGCGGGCCAGCTGGCCTTGAGCAGCTCCTGCTTGAGCCGCCCGCGCGCGGAGGGTGGTACGGCGATGGTGTTGTCATCAATGCGCGGGCCCAGAAGTTCGCTGACCTTCTTGGTGCGCGTGAGCTCCTCCAGGATGACAGGCTCGTCCGATGCGAGGATGAGACCGTGGGCCGGATGTGCCAGCAGGCGCACGCGGCCGTAGCGCGACATGGTCTCGGCGACGTCGATCAGCAGCGCCTGCGGCACCGGGAAGCGGGAGTAGTTCTCCAGAACGTCGACGACTTGCTCGGCATCATGCCCGGCGGCGCGGGCATTCCATAAGGCGAGCGGGGTGATTCGGTAGGTGTGGATGTGCTCGGGCGCGCGCTCCAGCTCAGCAAAAGGTGCGAGCGCTGCGCGAGCCTCGTCGGCCTGCGGGTGATCCACCTCGAGGAGGACGGTCTTGTCCGATTGGACGATGAGTGGTCCGGGCATATCTAGGGCCTTTCTACTCTGGGCGTCAGGGAAGGAATCAATCCCTGTCGGCGAAGCGGACGGAGGAAATGCGGTGAACTGGGAAGCGCACGGGTTTGCCCGCTGCGCCTAGGGCATCAATGTAGCCGCCTTCCACAGACAATGGCTTCACAGTCACGGTGCGCAGCTCGCCGCTTTTATCGGCATAGGAGATCACGATATCGGCGTGGAAGCGCGCGGCGGCGCGGGCTAGAGTGAGCGGATCCGGTTCCTCCTCCTGGTGTGCGCTGGGATTCTGTGCTGATTGCCGCAAGGCCTGCACGGCTTCATCCACCGAGGCGGGCTCGCGCTTGCGGGGCTTCGTGCGTGGCGTGGGCAAAAGGTAAGGCTCGGGCGCGACGGTAAGGGAGGCGCCGGATTCATCCTCCGCAGTGGGGGAGAGCCCCTTGGCGCGCAGCTTCTCCAATAGCTCGCCCACGCGCAGCTGAGATACCGCGACGGTGGGCGCGAGCAGGCGCAGACCGGCAACGGATGCGACGGCAAGCTCCAGGAGCGCGGGGTCCTCGCTGCGCAGATAGGACAGTGCTGGCCCGCTGCGGAGGGTGCCATGGCGCTTGGCGACGTCCCCGATGGCAAAGCCCAATGCCTGCGGCACGCCTGTCGGGGAGTGCGCTTCCAAAAAGTCGATCATTTCCTGCGCGGTGAGCCCCTGGTCCATGCCGCGGCGAATAGTGGCCTCACTGATGCGGTACACACTGGCTAGGCCTGGGGATTCGAGGTCCGCCAGGGAAGTCAGGGTGCGGTGTGTGCCTGGTTCAAGGGGGCCGGGAACGAGGACGGTGAGGTCTTGCTGGATGATGAATTCGCTGACCGTTTCGGGGACGAGTGTGGCGGCTGCGGCGGAATCACCCAGCACGCGGGTAGCCTTGCCCAGCGCTATAGCACCGATCCATTCGGCTTCGGCGCGCAGTTGCTCAATGGTCACCGTGCGCGTGTGGCTGGCAAAGAGTGGGGATCGAAAGCGCAACTCTTCCCAGAACTCATCGTCATTCAGCGCGACTGCGGAGTGTGCATAGACGCCGAGAACGAAAGCGCGGAAGCGCGGCAGGCGGCGCACGAGGCTATCCTCCGCGAGCACCCGGGTCTCAGCCCAGCTGGCCCAGGGGGAGGTACGCCAGGCGTCGAGAAGAATGCGCCACTTCTCCCCGGGGTCGGCCTCGAGCCAGTCCTGGGAGCCGGTGGTAGGCGCGAGGAAGTGGCCCTCTAAGCCATCCGGCTCACCCCGGTGGAGAAGCCTAGCGTGGTGGCCCAAGCAGATGAGCCGCGCGACCTCCTCCTTTTCCAGAGCGAGATCCTTGGCCAGCTGGTTGAGTGGGCGAACGCCGACCGAAGAATCCTTGAGCAGAGTTACCGGATGACTGCCGAGCAACTCGAGGAGCCTTTCCATGCCACGCACGGCTTCGAGGCCAGCTGCGGCACCGGCGTCGTCAGCCCTGGCATCCGGCTCCGGGGTGCCCGCGCGCCCCGAGGGGGTGGTGGGAATGGGCGGGGTGGTATCACCAGCCAGCAGGCGGGCGAGCGAGTGCGGCAAGCGCACAGAGTGCGCGTTGATACGCTCCAGAAAACCTTTGGCCAGCAGGCGCTTGGCGGGATCCTCGGAGTTGATGTCCGGCTCGGTGTCGGTGGTATAGCCCATGCCGTCGCTTTTGCTTAAAGCATCAAGGACTCGGCGCTCCTCGGGGGCAAGCGCGGCTAGATCCTTCTCATCGAACTCTACTTGGTTGCGCAACGACCAGCCGGTGGGAAGTGAGCCCATCACGGCGGTGACGATGCGCACCTGTGGGGCGTCACCAAAGACGAGACCGCGCTCCTTGAGCTGCTTCGTGATTGCAGGGTTGGTGTCTTCCACCATGGCTATTTCGCCGCCGCGTTGTGCGATGTCCTCCAAAGTAGCTAGTTGCTCGGCATTGCTTGCCGCTAAGGCATCCGCGACGTGCATCGGAAGTGTCAGGCGCGAGGCCAACGCATCAAAGTCCTTCGGTGCGGGTGAGAGAACATCACTGCGGTTGCTGAGCAGGGCGCGCAGGTCCTTGTCAGGCAACTGGCTGAGCCACTCGCGGTAGCTCTCGGTAACGCGGGCGCGGTGTGAAGGGGAGGTCATAATGGCCCTCAAGCTTAGTAGGCGGGGGAGGTATGGGGCCCTCGTTAAGTGAATAAGTTACTTTTTGCCGCGGGGTTTGGAATAATAAGAAGCATGTCGAATGAGAACAAAGGCTTCGTATCCCCGGCTTGGCCGAAGAACAGCCCCCGCGAGCACGCTATTACTGAACTTACTGCACCTTTTGCTGGTGCTTCCAGCCCGTACGGTGACGACCTGATTTTGCCGATGCCGGCAGAAAAGCTCAACTACGTTCACCCGTACACCCGCATCAACCGCTAAGTAGGCGCGCAGAAATCTGCGCTTCACTGAGCAGATGTGCCGAGCCTTGGCGGCTCGCTTTCAGCCCCTCCGAGAATGTTCTCCTCGGTGGGGCTATACGTGTTTGTAATGTACTTGCGCCTCAACTAGTTGGCACGGGCTTGGGCTTTAAGGCCGTCGAGCAGCGTATCGATGAGCTGGGCTTGTATACCTGATAGGTAGTCGGCGCTCACTGGTGTTCTGGGCAGCGGGCGGGTGATGAGACCGATGCCGATGTGAAGCTCGAGCGGGGTGAGGGACTCGGGGCAGAGACCTGCTTGTCGCGCGGGTTCGATAATCGGTTGGTAGATCGACTTCAGTTCAGCTTTGCGCTGGGCAGCGATCTCCTGCACGTCATCGTCTGAGAATGAGGCAGTATTCACCTCGGCTGCCACTGCTTGAACAACCGCGGCGAAGTTAAGGCTGGCGATCCGATGAATAATATCGCGCCAGGTGCCTTCGGGATCCTCGTCGAAACCTTGTAGGTGGCTGTCCACCTCTTCTTTGATGTGTGCTACCTCCGCGCCGGTGACGGCATCGAGGAGGGAGAGCCGTTCGGGGAAGTGGCGTGAGACCGTGGCGACGCCCACGCCGGCTTTCTTGGCGATGGAGCGCATGGACACGCCCGGTCCCTCGCTGATGAGCAGCTGCCTGGCTGCTGCGACGATGGCTTGCTTGTTTTCTGCTGCGTCTTGTCTCACAGCTTGCATCATACCAAACGGAGCACTATGCTCCACTTTGTAAGTGAAACACCCTGTTCCATTTGGAGGTTAGAAGTGTCAGCGGTGAAAAGTCAGGAAGGAAAGCAGCCATCGGTTGCTGTGAAATCGATAGTTGCCATTGTGGGGATCCCCGTCGTCATCGGCCTTATGCTGTGGGCGTTTTTGGCGCCCATCTTTGCGTCGGGTCCGGCTGGCGTTCCGGTTGCCATTTCGGCGCCGGAGCCCATGCTCGAAGGCATCTCGCAGAAGATTGAGAGTGCGGCGGGGGATGAGGCCCCGGAGATCGTCGTGAAGCACAGCGAGGCCGAGGTGCGCGACGCGGTGCTGCAGCGTGAAGCTGTTGGTGGACTGGTCATCTCCCCGCAGGGCGCGAGTGAGTTCACCGCTGCGGGAAATGGTGCTCCCTACGTGACGATGATTGATGGCCTCGCTGGCCAGCTTGAAGCACAAGGAATGTCCGTGGAGAAGCAGGAGCTGGCGCCGACGACGAAGGAGGACCCGCAGGCGAGCGGTATCGCACTGCTGGGCCTGCCGCTGGCCTTTGGCGGGATTATTTCCGCTGTTATTGCCACCTTTGCATTTCGTGGCAAGAAATGGGTCAAGCTGGGGGTGCTCGTTGGTATTGCGCTTTTCGGCGGGCTCGTTGCTACGTGGATGCTGCACTCCGTCTATGGAACCCTCGGTGGCAGCTTCGCTGCCGAGTGGATGGCTATCGCTGCGGGCATCCTTGCGACGTCTGCGGTGACTGCAGGCCTTGCGGGGGTGATGGGTGCCGCGGGTATTGGAATCGGTGCCGTGCTGACTATCTTCTTAGCGAACCCGCTGTCGGGTCTGGCAACCGGCCCGTGGCTGCTGCCTGCCGGGTGGTCGACGTTGGGGCAGTGGATGCCCATCGGCGCGACGGGTCACCTAGTCCGCTCGCTGTCCTTCTTTGATGGGCAAGGCTTCGGCCATGCGTGGTGGTCGCTGGGGCTGTGGATTGTTGTTGGCCTAGTGTTGCTGGCCTGTGATCGGTCGCGCGCTAAGGAACGCGTTGCTGTTGAGGAAAAGGCTTAGTCAAAACTAAAAGAAGCTGGATGGAGGAAACCATCCAGCCTTTCTTTATGTAGTTAAAAGCTTTGCTTCGATGTGCCGTGCCGTGCTTGCACGGCACGGCACGCTGCTTAGCGTGCAGCCAGAAACTGCGCCAGCGGGTCGATGACGTGGCGGTTCGCGGAGTAGAAGGCGTTGAAGTTGTGGCGGTTAGCCTTGTACTGCTCGGTGAAGGAAGCCGGGATGGTCAGGCCGTACTGGGTAGCGGTGTCCTCGATGAGGGTGTAGAGGGCGTCGGAAGCCAGCTCATCGGTCGGCTGCTCGGCAGCCTTCTGAACAGCCTGCGGTGCCTCGGCTGGAGCCTGCGGCGCAGCCGGCGCCGGAGCGGCGTTGACGTTGCGCGGGGTCGGGGCAGAGTTCAGGCCCAGGCTAGCGGAGCAAGCCGGCCATGCGCCCCAGCCCTGCTGAGCCAGGGTGCGCTCGGCAACAGCGATCTGCTGCTCGCGGGTAGCCAGGTTAGCGGTCGGAGCGAACTCGCCGCCGCCGAAGGCCTGCCAGGTCTGAGCGCTGAACTGCAGACCGCCGTGGTAGCCGTTGCCGGTGTTGATGGCCCAGTTGCCGCCGGACTCGCACTGTGCGAGGCGGTCCCAATCAGAATCCGGTGCAGCGGCAGCGTTCGGAGCCATGATGGCTGCGGCAGCGCCGACGGCAACGGTGGAAGCGGCAAACTTGGTTGCGATGGACTTGTTCTTAGCGGAGTGGCGTCCCATTAAAGTATTCCTTCTCTAGGTTGTTCTTGCTTTCTCGCGCCCAGATGATGCCCAGTCCGGCATGTAGTTTTGCAATTGATGTTCATGTTCATGCACATCATGTATGGCCGCCGTGTGGAAGCCCGGACTGTGTCTGGGGCGAGACTTCCACGGCCGGCGGCCGAAGTGCCTGTGGGAAAGAGTAGCGGTTTATAACGAAACAGTCACGTTAAATGCTCTAAAACGGTAACGAAAGTATCGATTCTCTTATGTTTCCCCTGTTCGCGCCGCGAATGTTAGCTATATCACATATGTAACGGGTGTGGTTGCTGGGGTGATATCTAGCGTGGGGTTTTCTGATGGGGTGGACCAGGGTTAAGCTATATCTCTTTATAAGTTCCACGGATAGTTTCTCCGCGCGGCCGCTTGAATTCTGATCACGCTTCGCCGCGCTTCCTCGTTCCAGAATTCCGGAGCCTATAGGTCTGATACTTGGTAGCGCCTAAGCTTTGAAAGAGGAGAGACGGAAAGAAAGTGAGTGAAGAACCATGCCTATCGGCAAAGTGAAGTGGTATGACGCTGACAAGGGCTTCGGCTTTGTCAGCAACCCCGGCGATGAAGACGTCTACGTTGGCCGCAATGTGCTGCCCAAGGGCGTTGATGAGCTGTTCCCAGGCCAGCGCATCGACTTTGACTTCGCTGCTGGCCGCCGCGGCCCGCAGGCGCTGCGCGTGAAGGTGCTGGATGCTCCGCGCCGACGCACCCCGGCCCGCAAGCCGGAAGAGCTGGCGAGCATGCTCTCCGACGTCATGACACTCCTTGAGACCCAGGTGCAACCTGTGCTGAGCCAGGGGCGCTACCCAGAGCGCAAGACCGGCCGTCAGGTGGCTGAGATTCTGCGCGCTATTGCCAAGGACTTGGATAGCTAAGCGCCTAGAGGCTTAGGTCTAAACCTACAAAAGGGTCTAAACCTGCAAAAGTGCCCTAGTTGCCAAAAGTTGGGCTGATTTTTCAATGATCAGTCCGAAGTTTGGCAACTAGGGCACTTTGTCGTTTGTGCAGGCGCGTGGGGCAGCGCGCGCCGCAGCGCTGCTACTTCTCAGCCGGAGCTTCGCCCGTGGCCTTGGACTCCTTGAGCTCTTCATCAGTCATGGTGGACAGTGACCATACCGTGTGCATCGGGGTCTCCTCGCCGTTGGCATCCTGGCCAATCATGAGGGTAGAGATTTCTACCACCATCAGCTGGGGGCGCTCGCCGGTGGAGGCCTCAATCGGCGGCACGGAGCCGGGGATCTCCAGTGAGGTGGTTTCGTTGGCGCCGTGAGCGGTGCTGTCATTGGCGGCCGGGTCATCATAGATGGACAGCACGGACCATTCGTGGTTGTAGATAGCCTCGGGGATCTCCAACTTCAGCGTGTCATCGGGGCCCACTGTGAGGTTTGGCACCTCACCTTCCTCGCAGTCGGCGCCGGGCTCGCACACGCTATAGGGCGCGACCTCCAGTGTCTCATCACTTACCGTGGCTGTGATGGTGACGTCTTTCGGGTCGGGACCCGGGCGGTCATTCCACCACTTTTGGAACATCACCACCGCCACGACAATGACTGCCACGGCGATAATGAGCGCCAGAAATTGCAGCAGTGACTTCTTCCTTGCTTGCTTCACGGTAGCCATGGCTGAAAATCCTACTCGAAGCGCACCCGGTACAGCTCATTCCATAGCTTGCCGGTGATCCAGAACTCGTCTGTGCTCGGGATATGGGCAATGCCGTTGAGGACCGCGTTGGGATCTGCAGAGGGAACGTGGTTGAGGTTCGCGGTATCAATGACCGCAGTGACCACGCCAGATTCCGGGTCGATGTGCAGGATATCCTCGCTCATCCAGACATTGGCATAGACTGCGCCATCGACGCACTCAAGTTCATTGAGGTTGTCCACGGGGGAGCCGTCGAGGGTGACCTCGGTGCGTGGGCCGAGCTCCTCGAAGGTTACTGGGTCGAGATGGCGCAGTGCGGCGGAACCATCGGACATGATGAGCTCGGAACCCGCGTTGCACAGGCCCCAGCCCTCGCCGTCAAAGCTAGCGCGGTCCAGTTCCTCGAAGGTGACGGAATCCCGCAGGAAAGCTGTCCCGGATTTCCACGTCAGCTGCCAGATGCCGGCGTCGGTCTGAGTGATACCCTCGCCGAAGAATGAGCTCTCGAGCGCGATTTCTTCCGACGGGGTTTGCGCCCCCGGCTCAAGGCGCAGCAATCGAGACTTCCCTTTCAGTCCAGTGCCGATCAGCAGGTTGCCGGCGGGGTCGACCTCCAAGCCTTGGGTGAAGGTATCGGGAGGCAGCGGCGCGGTGTCGAGGACGGTGACGCCGAGGCGCTCTGGGGAGCTTGCGCTTGGCGACGCCCCACCCGTCCCCGTAGACGAGGAAGCGTCCTCGCGCGCGGGGTGAGAAGAGCATGACGCTAAGGGCGCGAGCAGTGTGGCAGCGGAGAGGGCAGCAGCAAGCGCGCGGAGGGCGCGGGCGGTGTGGGGGAGAGGCATGACTGTCATTGTGCACTATGGCGCGGTACGTGATTAATAATGGGAGAGTGACTCGCAAGAAAAAGATGCATTCCCCGCTTCTCGATTCGACGGCTGTCAACCTGGCGCGCCGGGCCGTGGAAGAGGTAGGTGAGGGGGACGTCGGCAAGCACCGCGGCGTTGCCGGTGTGGGCCGCAACGTGGCCACCCACCGCTTTGATGCGCACGTGCCGGGCTATCCGGGATGGGAATGGCACGCCGTCGTTGCCTGCGCGGAAGGCTCGCGCACCCCGACCGTCAATGAGGTCGCGCTCGTTCCCGGCGGCCAGGCCCTTCAGGCACCGGAATGGGTTCCTTATTCCGAGCGCCTGCGCCCAGGAGACCTTGGCCCTGGCGACCTCATGCCGCCCGCGCCCGATGACGACAGGCTGGAGGAAGGGAAGCTCTCCGAGATCGGCCTCAAGGGGGCCAAGGAACGCTGGCGCAAGAAGTACGGCCCGAATTCGGATATGGCATCCCAAGCCCAGCTGCAGTGCAAAACGTGTGCTTTTTATCTAGAGCTGGTGCCTAATTATGGCGTCTGTGCTAATGAATACTCGGCGGATGGAAAAGTGGTGCACGCCACCTATGGGTGTGGTGCGCACTCCGGCACGACCATTCGTGAAGAGGGATCGGAGCAGGAGCGCCCCTTCGATGACGAGAGACCTATCTACTAAATCGTGGTCTTCTCCCCGCACGCAGCAGCGATGCCGCGTGCGGGTTTTGCTTTTTAGTGCCTCGATGGAGCACCCTTAGCAGGTAAAACTTCATTTCTCTAGATAGAAGGGGCGCTCTCTCACGATGAACGCAGCTATCGATCGCTATTTCAAGATTTCCGAACGCGGATCCACCGTAGGAACCGAGGTCCGCGCCGGCGTGGTCTCGTTCTTCGCGATGGCCTACATCATTCTCCTCAACCCTCTCATCCTGGGTACCTCCGCCGACTCCGCCGGCACCACCCTGGGCATCCCGCAGGTCGCCGCTGCCACCGCGCTGGTGGCCGGTGTTATGACCATCGCCTTCGGCATGATTGCTCGCTACCCGTTCGCCATGGCTGCGGGCTTGGGCATGAATACCTTCGTGGCCGTGACTATGGTTTCCCTCAACGGCCTGGAATGGCGCGAGGCCATGGGCCTCGTCGTCATTGAAGGCATCATCATCGTCCTACTGGCCATCTCTGGCTTCCGCCAGGCGGTCTTTGACGCCATCCCGGCCTCCATGAAAGCCGCGATGGGCGTGGGTATTGGTATGTTCATCGCGCTCATCGGTTTCGTGGATGGTCACTTTGTTACCCGCGTGCCGGATGCTGCGATGACTACTGTTCCGGTGAGCCTGGGCGTGAACGGCTCGATCGCTACGTGGCCGGCCTTCGTCTTCGTCGTGGGCCTGATCCTCTCCGCCTTCTTCGTCATCCGCCAAGTCCGCGGTGGTCTCTTCATCGGTATCGTCATCACCACCATCATCGCCATGATCATTCAGGCCTTTACAGGTTCCGAGGACTGGGGCATGGCCACCCCGGAGGTACCTAGCTCCCTGGGCGGCCTGCCGGACCTGTCGATTGTGGGCCAGGTGGATCCGATTAGCGCCTTCACCAAGCTGGGCGTGGTCTCCACCGTCTTGCTCATCTTCACGCTGCTGCTCACCAACTTCTTCGATGCCATGGGCACCATGAACGGCCTGGGCAAGCAGGCCAACCTCGTAGACGAGAAGGGCAACCTTCCGGAGATGAAGACGGCCCTGGTGGTGGAAGGCTTTGGTGCCGTTGCTGGTGGTGCCGGCTCGGTGTCCTCCAACACCGTGTTCGCGGACTCGGCAGCTGGTATCGGTGACGGTGCCCGCACCGGCCTGGCTAACGTTGTCACCGGCATCATCTTCCTGCTGGCCATGTTCCTCACCCCGCTCTACGAGATTGTGCCCATTGAGGCAGCGGCCCCTGTCCTCGTCATCGTCGGCGTGATGATGGCGGCACAGCTCAAGGACATCGAGTGGAACCGCATGGAGGATGCTATCCCGGCCTTCCTCACCATCGTGGTAATGCCTTTTACCTACTCCATCGCCAACGGTATTGGCGTGGGCTTCATCGCTTATGCACTGATGGCTACCTTCGCCGGCAAGGCCAAGAAGGTCCACTGGATCATGTGGCTCGTGGCCGCTCTCTTCGTGGTCTACTTCGCCATGGATCCCATCAGCTCGCTGTTGGCATAGCCCGCCTGGGATGAGCGCTTGGCCCGGCGCCTAGACTGGGGCCATGCGTTTTGTCATTGATGACCCCACAGACCCTCGCCTGGACGATATCCGCGATCTCAAGCACGCGGATAAGTCCGGCGAGGGTTTCGTTTTTGGTGAGGGCCCACTGTGCGTGGAGCGCCTGCTCGCCTCCCGCTTCCCGGTGCGCTGCATCATTGGTTTTGAGGGAAAGCTCGACACGTTCCTGGAACACCACGATGTCGGGGATATCCCCGTCTACCAGGTCACCCGAGCCACGTTGGGGGAGGTCACTGGTTTCGACATGCACCGTGGGCTCGTCGCTGCGGCTGACCGCGCGGAAGCCTGGACCGTAGATGAGGTCATAGACGGTGCTCGCACCCTGGCAATCATGGAAGGCGTGGGCGACCACGAAAATATCGGCTCGCTTTTCCGCAATGCCGCAGGCATGGATGTTGACGGCATCCTCTTAGGCTCGGGTGCGGCGGATCCGCTCTACCGACGCTCGGTGCGTGTCTCTATGGGGCATGTCTTGCGCCTGCCCTGGGCGCGTTTCGACGGCGGCTTCACCACGTGGCAGCGGGGTCTAGAGCAGCTGCGTGAAAAGGGCTTCCGGCTGGTGTCGCTGACCCCGCATCCGGATGCTGTGCATATTGCCGACGCCCTCGAAGGCGCAGACAAGGTGGCCCTGCTGGTGGGTGCGGAGGGGCCAGGACTGACCGAGCATGCCATGCGTGCCACCAACGTGCGCGCCCGCATTCCCATGGCAGAGGGCACGGATTCCCTCAACGTAGCGACGTCGGCGGCCATTGCCTTCTACGAGCGCCAGCGCTCCCAGAGGCTCCGCGAGGTCGATACCGCGTAGCGGCGTACCAGCCCGCCTAGGTGCTTGGCGGTGCGGAGGATCTCTTCTCCGGTGGATTCCGGTTCGAGATCGTGCTCCTCGTAGTCGTCATAATCGTTGAGGCCAAGCTTCGCCACTGAGGTGGTGGCTACCTCGCCCACGCTTCGGCGGGGCGAGGGAGTATCGACCTTGGGCTCAGGGCGCCCGTCGGTGGCGTAGCCTACGACGTCCACGTCTGGGCCGTCCTCACCCACCTCAATGCCCAGCCAGAACTCCTGGGCGGCTTCGGTGATGGTGAGTGGCTCGAAAGGCAGGGAGATACCGCCCACGGGCTCATCCATCTCTCCGGCCCAGAAAGGGGCCTCAAAGGTTTCGGGCAAGCCATGATCCTCATAGAGGTTAAAGCGCGTTCCGCACAGGGAGCGTCGCAGGCGGCTGCCCGTCCAGTGCGCAAACCCGGCGTAGCCGGTCTCCGAATCGGAAGCGAACGCGTAAACCTCCGTGGCGGGCACGGCCTCGCGCAGGGTGCGGGAGAGCTGCGAGAGAATCAGCTGATCATCGTGGATGATGGTCTGCACGACGGTCACACCGGGATAGCCACCCACATAGAACTCGCTCGCGCCGGGCTCGGCGGAACGGTTGAGGGGGAATTGCCCGATGGGCGTGACGGGTAGAGAGGGATTGAGTTGAGCAAGGAACTTGCGGCCGAAGCCGCGGTCGGCCTTGGGCTCGCCGCGAAGAACCTCGGCGGGATCGGCGGCGGTGACGTACCAGAGAGTGAGAACGGCGCTTTGGGTATCCACGGCAGGTTACTCGCTAATTGCGGGGGCGCTTGGTAGAGGAGCGAACGCCGAGCAACACATCCTCCCAGTGCGGGGTGACGGCCTTACGGCGACGCTTGGTGGGCTTGGGCTCCGGATCCGGGTTCTGGAGGAAGTCCTCGTCCACTCCCGTTTCCTTCTCCTCCGACTGCTGCGCGGACTCTTCGGTAGCGGCGGACGCCTCCTCAGCATTTGCAGTGTCGGCCGGGTGCTCTCCGCCGTGCGGGGAGGGAAGCACGGAAGGCTCGGCATAACCGTCGGTATCTTCTCCTACGCCGGCGTAGGAGGACAGCTCCGTCACACCGGGGGCACCAGCGCGCGCGTCCTCGTTGACCTCTAGGTCCTCGGCGTAGTCACGGCCATCGATGGCTTCGTCGTAGCGCTCTCCGCGGCCTACGGAGGTCAGCGAACGCACTGGCTGTACGAAGTCCGGGTCGGTGAGGTCTGCGGCGACGGAATTGCGTGCTTCCACCGTGGCCGGCGAGGACATGGTCTGTTTGAAGGTCCACTCGGCCTCGTTGGCGGACAGCCCGGTCTTCCACGTGATGCGCAGGATCCACGGCTCGCCCTGGTGACGGTAGGCATCCCACGTGGCCTCCGACAGCGAGTGCCCGCGGGCGGCGAAGGCGGTGGCCAGAATCTCCCACAAGGTGAGCTTGGCCGGGCCATCCTCGCGGATGGGGTGCGCCTGCTTGGCGACGTCCGCGATTCGCGCCCTCTCCAAGAGCACCGGGTGCGCGAAAGGCTCGATGCGGGATTCCGGAACGTCGAGTTCCTCAGCGATCTCCGCGGCGGTTGCGCCGGCGCGGATGCGGGATTGAATCTCATTGGGGCGCAGGCGGATTTCTTGTGCCTGCGGTGTGGGCTGGCTCTGCGGGGAGGAAGGTGAGCCGCCAGAGGCAGGCATGACGGTGTGCAAGCCGGTGGAGCGCTCAGCCTGTGCAGACGCGGTGGAGGAATCTTCGGTTGCCGTGGTGGCGTCGTCCTCCTCCTGGGCGGCCGAGCCTTCCGCCGCGGTTTCGGACTCGGATTCGGCAGAGTCGGCGGGAGCGAAAAGCTCGCGAAGCTCGTCGGTGACTTCGAGGAAGAACTCCTCACCATCCTCAGCCCGGAGGACGAGCGAGGTGTCAGTTGAGTCGCTGGGTGCGAGGAAAATCTCGCGCATGATGGCGCTCCTTAGCCTGGTAGCGGACATGTGATGAAGTCCACTTTACCCAGAACATGCCCCGAACTCTGGCAAGAGCGCGGGGCATGTTGTACGCGGCAACAAATAAATGCAACAAATGTTGTTGTGCGGCTGAAGGAGCTTCGAGCGAAGCTTAGCGGTTGTCTAGGACGTAATCGATAGCCTTGATGAGCTTGGTGACGTCCGCCGAATCAATTGCCGGGAACAGGCCCACGCGCAGCTGGTTGCGGCCTAGCTTGCGGTAGGGCTCGACGTCGAGAATGCCGTTGGCGCGCAGCGTTGCGGCGACCGCAGCGGCATCGACGCTGTCCTCGAAGTCAATGGTGCCGACCACCAGGGAGCGCTCGGAAGGCTCGGCCACAAAGGGGGTGGCCTCCGGGCGGGCCTCGGCCCAGTTGTAGAGGATGGAAGAGTTCTCCGTCGTGCGCTTGACCATCCCGTCGAGGCCGCCGTTGGCGTTCATCCACTGGACCTGGTTCTCCAGCATGAGCAGCGTGGCTACAGCCGGGGTGTTATAGGTCTGGTTCTTGCGGGAGTTGTCCACTGCAGTCTGCAGGTTGAGGAAGGCCGGGATGAAACGATCGGAGGAGTTGATCTTCTCGATGCGCTCCAGGGCTGCCGGGGACATTGCTGCCAGCCACAGGCCGCCGTCGGAAGCGAAGCACTTCTGTGGGGAGAAGTAGTAGACGTCAGCATCGGACATATCTACCGGCAGGCCGCCGGCACCCGAGGTGGCGTCGATGACGACGAGCTGCTCTGCGTTATCCGGATGAGGGCGGGTTACCGGAACCATAGCGCCGGTGGAGGTTTCATTGTGGGCCCAAGCGATGATGTCGGCGCCTTCGGCGTCGGCGGCCTTCGGGTCTGGGGCGGTGCCGACCTCTGCTTCGGTGACGAGCGGGGCGTCGAGCCACGGGGCGGCGGCAGCGGATTTAGCAAATTTAGAGGAGAATTCGCCGAAGCTCAGGTGGGCGGACTTTTTCTCGATCAGGCCGAAGGTTGCTGCGTCCCAGAAAGCGGTAGCGCCGCCGAGGGAGAGAACGATTTCATAGCCCTCTGGCAGGGAAAATAGCTCAGAAAGCCCCTCGCGAATGGAGCCGACGAGGTTCTTGACGGCGGGCTTGCGGTGCGAGGTGCCAATGATGGTGTCGGCACCGGCGGTGATTGCCTCAATTTGGGCGGGGCGGACCTTGGAGGGGCCGCAGCCAAAACGGCCGTCGGAAGGGAGGATATCTGCTGGCAGGACGAGTTCTGAGTTGCTCATGTGGGCAGTGTAGCCTAGTTTCGTTCGCGCACTAGATACTTTGCCAGGATTGCCAATGTTGGCAGAGTCACAAGTTTTGCTACAGTGTGAAGAGGTTTAGATCTGTCGCGCCGGCTTTGGTCGGCGTTGAACATTGAGGAAAGGAAAACACGTGGCTTCTGAAAAGAACAAGGTTGTACTGCAGTACCCCGGCGGCGAGTACGAGATGGACATTAAGCAGTCCACGGAGGGTGACTCCGGCTTCGATATTGGCAAGCTCCGTAACGAGACTGGCTTGGTGACCTTCGACCCGGGTTATGCAGCGACCGGTTCCACCGAGTCCAAGATCACCTTTATTAATGGTGAGGAAGGCATCCTCCGCCACCGCGGCTACGACATCGCGGACTTGGCTGAGAACGCCACCTTCAACGAGGTGTCTTACCTGTTGATCAAGGGCCACCTGCCCACCGAGGATGAGCTGTCCAAGTTCAACAACGAGATCCGTCACCACACCCTGTTGGATGAGGACTTCAAGGCAGCCTTCAACATCTTCCCGCGCAACGCGCACCCGATGGCTGTTCTAGCCTCCTCCCTCAACATTCTTTCCGCCTACTACCAGGACCAGCTCAACCCGCTGGATGAGGAGCAGCTGGACAAGGCTACCGTCCGCCTGCTGGCTAAGGTCCCGATGCTGGCCGCTTATGCCTACCGTGCGTCGCAGGGCAAGCCTTATATGTACCCGGATAACAAGCTCAACGCGCGCGAGAACTTCCTGCGCATGATGTTTGGTTACCCGACTGAGGAGTACGAGGTTGACCCTGTTGTGGCCAAGGCTCTGGACAAGCTCCTCATCCTCCACGCTGACCACGAGCAGAACTGCTCCACCTCCACCGTCCGCATGATCGGCTCTGCGCAGGCCAACCTGTTCGTTGCCATCGCCGGTGGCATCAACGCACTGTCTGGCCCGCTGCACGGTGGCGCTAACCAGGCCGTTCTGGAGATGCTTGAGGATATCCAGAACAACCACGATGGTGACGCTACCGACTTCATGAACCGCGTGAAGAACAAGGAAAAGGGCGTTCGCCTCATGGGCTTCGGCCACCGCGTGTACAAGAACTACGACCCGCGCGCGGCCATTGTCAAGGACACTGCTCACGAGATCATCGATCACCTCGGTGGCGATCCGATGCTGGACCTGGCTATGAAGCTTGAGGAGATTGCGCTGAACGACGACTACTTCGTCTCCCGCAAGCTCTATCCGAACGTCGACTTCTACACCGGCTTGATCTACCGCGCCATGGGCTTCCCGACGGACTTCTTCACCGTCCTCTTCGCCATCGGCCGCCTGCCGGGCTGGATTGCTCAGTACCGCGAGCAGCTTGAGCTCAACACCAAGATCAACCGCCCGCGCCAGATTTACACCGGCGAGACCCTGCGTAAGGTCACCCCGCGTAGCGAGCGCTAAACAGTAACCTCAGCGGCGGTCTTCCACAGGCTGCCGTGGCTTAGCGTATAGCCCATACGCTGCATTTCTAGGGCCGAGCCCCACATCTCCGCTTATACTGGAGGGCGTTGTGGCTCGGCCTACGTGTATGCGGCCAGCAAAGAAGAAAGTAATCCAAGGAGGATAATCCCCAATGGAAAAGCCCGTAATTGAGCCGGCAACGGAGCCTGCTCCCCAGGACCTTGTCATCGAAGACATTGTGGTGGGTGACGGCGCCGAAGCCCAGCCGGGCGGCTTCGTTGAGGTTCACTACGTTGGTGTTGACTATGAGACGAACCAGGAATTCGACTCTTCGTGGGGTCGTGGCCAGTCCATCGAGTTCCCGCTGACTGGCCTCATCGCCGGCTGGCAGGAAGGAATCCCGGGTATGAAGGTGGGCGGCCGCCGCAAGCTGGTCATCCCGCCGGAGAAGGCTTATGGCCCGGCTGGTGGTGCACACCCGCTGTCTGGCCGCACGCTGACCTTCGTTATCGATCTCATCCGCGCCTAGCGTAGAAGGGCATAGCCCTTTCCGTTTCCCGAAACGACGCCCTTACCGGCCGTGCACTAGAGCACGGCACACATTGGTGAGGGCGTTTCGCGCGTTTTCGTCTGGGTTGAAGGACGCGAGCCGCCATTTTCCGCCACACAGCGCGCGGGAGTGCGGCACAATGGAGGGCATGAGTGTCCCACAAACTACGTTCAATGATGACCGCGAGATGCCGCTGCTGGGTCTCGGCACCTACAAGATGCACGGGGAGGAGCTTGTCCGCTCCGTGCGTGAAGCCATCGACCTGGGCTACCGCCACTTCGATACTGCCACCCTCTACGAGAATGAAGAAGAGCTAGGCCAAGCGCTCAACGCCGCTATGAAGGCTGGCGACGTGACCCGTGATGAGCTCTTTATTACCAGCAAGGTGTGGCACGACCACCATGGCAAGGACAAAGTGGGCCAGGCCTTCCGTGAGTCCCTGGACAAGCTGCAGCTGGATTACCTTGACCTGTACCTTATCCACTGGCCCTGGCCACAGGGCGGGTTGTACGTGGAGACCTTTGAGGAGATCGCCCGCATGCAGGGCATGGGGCAGATTGCATCGATTGGCGTGGCCAACTTTTATGAGGAAACTCTGCAAACCCTGATCGATGAGACTGGTGTCGTTCCTGTCCTCAATCAGGTTGAGTTGCATCCGGGCTTTACGCAGCCGGAGCTGCGTCAATTCCACGATAGCCATGGCATCGTGACGGAGGCGTGGTCGCCGTTGGCCCGCGGCATCATCCTCAATAACCCAGAAGTTATGGCCGTGGCCGAGAAACACGATATTACTGCTGGCCAAGCTGTCCTGGCGTACCTGTTGAGCAAGGGGATTTCGGTCATTCCGAAGTCCAGCCGCCGCGAGCGCTTGGAGGAAAACTTCGCTGCCGCGAAGGTTGAGCTCACTGCAGAGGATATTGCGGCTCTCGACGCGCTTGATGGCAAGGAAGGATTTGGCCGCATGTTCAAGGACCCGCGTGAGTTTCCTGGCGCCTAAAGCTTGAACACTTAGGGGACGCGTTATGCGCCCGTGAGCGATGGAGCCCGCCTTCAGCGCCTTGCTCTTTCTTTCTACATCGTTAGGGGAGAGGGGAGGACGCTGAAGGCGGGCTTTGTTGCGTACCCAGGGAAGTGGGAATCGTGAGGGGTGGGGGAGTGAAGATCTGTGAAAGACTCTGTGAAGTTTCGGTTTGCTAAATTAGATTCTTCCTTTGGAATCTCCTGTGGGGGTGCTAGCAGCGAGATAGAAATCCCTTGTAGTTGCAAGGGTAGGGGGTAGCGAAAGTGTATGTTATTAACTTTTCTTGGCAGGATTTACAACCTTGCAAGAGCGGTTAGGTAACTTACTGTGCAAGGCAAAACGTGATTGAAGACACTACCTCTTGTCTCTCACCGCGGTTTGTGGAGAAAAGACCCCTTGTAAGGAGAGCGACATGACTGACGCACCTGCTTCGATTAACTCGCGCCGCGAACCTACGCCGCAAGAGTTCATCGAGATGCGTGACAGCCCGCAGTTTGCCAAGCTGCGCAGCGCGTACCGCAAATTCACCTTCCCCATGACTGTGGCGTTCTTTGTGTGGTACGTCCTCTATGTGCTGGCTGCGGTCTTTGCCCCCAGCTTCATGGCCATAGAGCTTGGTGGCGGTTGGAACATTGGCCTTGTCTTTGGCCTCGCCCAGTTCTTGACAACCTTCATCATTACGTACATCTACGTCAACTACGCCAACAAAAACATCGAGCCGCAGGCAGCGGCCATTCGCCAGGAACTGGAGGGCTAAACAATGCAGACCATTACCTTGGCCGCAGCGGAATCCTCCGCCGGCAACCCGATTCTGAATATCTCAGTCTTCGCCGCCTTCCTCGTTGTCACCATGTACGTGGTGCTTCGTGCCGGCAAGTCCACGAAGGAAGCCTCCGACTTCTACACCGGCGGCGGTAGTTTCTCCGGCCGGCAGAACGGCCTTGCTATCTCCGGCGACTACCTGTCCGCCGCGTCCTTCCTGGGCATCGTCGGCGCCGTTGCGCTCAACGGCTACGATGGCTTCCTCTACTCGGTCGGCTTCTTCGTCGCCTGGCTTGTTGCGCTGATGCTCGTCGCGGAGCCGATGCGCAACGTCGGCCGCTTCACCATGGCGGACGTGTTGTCCTTCCGCCTTAAGCAGCGCCCGGTGCGCGTGGCAGCGGCTATCTCGACCCTGTTCGTGTCGCTGTTCTACCTCATCGCGCAGATGGCTGGCGCAGGATCCCTCGTGGCCGTGCTCCTGAATATTCACGACTTCAAGTGGCAGGCCGTCGTCGTTGGCATCGTGGGCATCCTCATGATCGTTTACGTTCTTGTTGGCGGCATGAAGGGTACGACCTACGTGCAGATGATCAAGGCCGTGCTCCTGGTGACCGGCGTGGTCATCATGTGCATTCTCACCTTTGTCTTGTTGAAGGGTGGCTTCAGCGCACTCTTTACCCAGGCGATTGATATGCACGCTAATTCCGAAGCTATCAAGGAGGGCGGCTATGAAGCCTCCCAGATCATGGAGCCGGGCCTGAAGTACGGCAAGAACCTCACCACCAAGCTTGACTTCATCTCCCTGGGTATTGCCCTCGTTCTCGGTGTTGGCGGCCTGCCGCACGTTCTCATGCGCTTCTACACGGTGCCGACCGCGACCGAGGCTCGCCGCTCCGTTACCTGGGCCATCGTTATCATCGGTGCCTTCTACCTCATGACCCTGGTTCTGGGCTACGGCGCTGCCGCCCTGGTTGGCCCGGATCGCATCCTCGCCGCACCGGGTGGTGCAAACTCCGCGGCACCGCTGCTGGCCCTGGAAATCGGTGGCTCCATCTTCATGGCGGTCATTTCCGCGGTGGCCTTCGCTACCGTTCTGGCTGTCGTCGCCGGCCTCGCCATCACTGCATCGGCCTCCATCGCGCACGACATCTACCACTCCGTTATCCGCAACGGTGAGTCCACCGAGGCTGAGCAGGTTCGCGTCTCCCAGATCACCGTGGTTGTCCTGGGTATTGTCGCCATCATTCTGGGCATCCTGGCCATGACCCAAAACGTTGCCTTCCTGGTGTCCCTGGCCTTCGCGGTTGCGGCATCCGCTAACCTGCCGACCATCCTGTACTCCCTGTACTGGCGCCGTTTCAACACCGCGGGCGCTGTGGCATCGATGTACACCGGTGTTATCTCCTGCTTGGTACTCATCTTCCTGTCCCCGGCGGTATCCGGTTCCCCGACCTCGATGTTCCCGAACGCCGATTGGTCCATCTTCCCGCTGTCCTCCCCGGGCCTGGTCACCATCCCGCTGGCCTTCTTCGCGGGCTGGATCGTCTCCATCATGACCCCGCCGGACAACCTGGAAGAGCTGTCCGCAGAGATGGAGGTTCGTTCCCTGACTGGTGTGGGCGTTGAGGCTCCGGTGGACCACTAAAACACCTAAAACGCTACGTTTCGGACGGTAGAGAGTAGACTCAGGTTCTGTGTTTTACTCTCAGCCTTCTCACAGGGCGGTGTCAGCGCGAGCTGGTGCCGCCCTTCTGGCGTGCGTGCTCGGAGCAGCGAGTCTCACTGCATGCTCGCCAGCACATGAAGAAGACTCCACGGCTGGCGGTTCAGCGCAGACCAGCGCAAGCAAGCCTGGACCCATCACACATAGGAAAGGACAGCTGCAACTGGCAGCTGTCCCGGACTCGGTAGGTCAGTTCCTCAAGGGCGATGAGTCCAAGGCCATCACGTATTACCGCATTGAGACGGGCATGCACATGGGCTCGGCCACCGAACACCAGCCGCGCTATGCGCTGAGCCTGATCAAGCTCTACATCGCTACCTACGTGCTGGAGCACGGGGCCTTTGAGGATAAATACGTAGCGCTGGACATGATTTCTGATTCCTCCGATGAGAGCGCCGGGAAGCTCTTTGAGAAATACCCGCGGTCCATCGATTCAATAGCCAAGGAATACGGGCTGAAGTCTACGTCCGCGGGGGAGGACTGGGGCCATTCCATGACGTCTACCTATGACGTGGTGCGGTTCATTGTCCAGCTCATGGAAGATGATCCGACCCATCCGGTGCTGGTGGCGATGTCCCATGCCGATGCCGTCTCGGCCGACGGGTACCAGCAAGACTATGGAACCGCGAAGTTGAGTGACGTCGTGGGCTCCAAGTGGGGGTGGTCGGACAGCAAGGACCGGCACTCCTCGGTGTCTTTCGGGGAGGACTTTGTTGTGGCTGCCTCCATCGAAGGCTCCGCCGAGGAGCTCACGTCCTACGTGCGCAAGGAGATTACCGGAAAGAACCTGGTGAAGGGTAACAACCTGAACAAGGAGGCGCTGGCCAACCCCAGTGCTATCGCCACGCGCTTGGCGACGTCCACCGCTACCACCAGTGCGACCTCCACAACGTCCACGGCGGCGTCGCCAACAGCAGCGTCCTCATCTGCGGAGCCGTCCTCCACTGCGTCCTCGCCGGCTTCGAGTTCTAAGGCTTCGGCGTCGAAGACGACTGCGGCGAGGTAGGGGACTGCGCTGCAGTAAGGCGTTTAGCCCATGGACTTGCGCACGGTGTTGAGGATATCCACCGCGCCGCGCACTTGGTCATTGCTGATGGAAGAACCAGCAATGGTGATGCCATCACTGCTCACACTGGAGCCTCGACCAGTGGGATCCGGCAGGGTGATGTTGGGCAGCGAGACGTTGTCCGGCACGGCCGGGATGTCCTTGACCTTGGGCGGCGTCACCGCGCCTTGGCCCGGGGTCCACTGGCCCCAGTCATTGGCATAGACGGTGTTAATATCGCAGGTCACGCCGTCGATGGTGGCCTGGTTCTTTGCCTTCTGGTGGATGGTGGTGCGCGGGTGAATCTTGCCGCCCGAGCCCCAATCGTGCATCCAGTAGAACTGGCCAATGCGGTCGTTGACGCACCAGTCGATGACGTTGTAATTGCCGTATACGCCGGTGTGGTAGCCTGCCGCGCTCAGCGCCGTCGAGAAGGCCTTGAGGTAAGGGCGGATTTGGTTCTCATACTGAGCGCGGGTGGGGTTGTCGTCGATCGCGATGTAGATCGGGCGGCCCGTCGGCCCACCAGCGGCCTTGTGGATGGCGATGGCCTGCGGGGCGTGGACCGCAGCGCCCGCAGCGCCGTTGAGCCAGTCGGCGGTGTCGGCGCGTCCGAACTGGTAGATGGAGGCGGTCTTCAGACCGGCAGCAGCGTTGGCCTTCGTCTCCGCCAGCGTGACCGGCTTGCCCTTCATCCAGTCGGCGCCGGGGCGACGCTGGGAAACATAGCGGATGGCGCCAAGGTGGCCTGCGGCCTTGATCGCGCGCGCAGAAGGGACACCGGCTGAGAAGTCAATGATGGTGCCCACAGCTGGGCCCACAGCGAGGGCGGCAGGTGCTTGGCTGCCTATGGCGCCGGCGGTCAGCGCGAGAGCGCCAGCTTTGATAAGTGAACGGCGGGACAGAGACATAATGGAGTTCTCCTAGAGGGCTGAGTGCGACGATGAAGGCGAACGCAAAGAAAGTATCTGGGATAACTTTAGTCACAATGGTCTAAAATTTCACCACTGAGCATCAAAAGACGGAGGAATAAGTATGGCTGAAGAGCTGAGACTGCGTTTCATTCAGGGAGACAGCGTGTTCCGGCTGAACCACCAGCAGTTCAGTGATGCTGAGGTGCAAGCGGTGCTTCGCGGCTACATCGAGAACTGTCGTCGGAACTCTCAGTGGATCCTCGATACCCGTGAAGAAGGAAACACCCTCGTGGTGGAGCATCTTTTCCCCGCGGAAGAATTCATCGAGGCGAATAATGATCGCTTGCACATCGATGAGGCCTTCGTCGAGTCGCTGCCCCTGACATATCCGATCGTGTTTGAGATCCGCTCGGGCTACTTGCGCATCCACAAGCCGCTAGCCAATAAATACGGGGCTCTCTTGTCTGACTTCATTCGTGGCCTCTGGGAATTGCTGTTGCAAGGGCAGATGCACTACCTGTGGGATCACGGCTTTGCGCAGTGCGGCGGAGTGGGAACAATCCAGCTCAATGCCTATGGGTTGCTGGAGCCGGACGAGCCGCTCATTGGGTTCTACCGGGTAGACGTCGACATGCAGCACGAGGCCTGGGTGTACATCACCCCGCAAGGGCTTATTCTGGTTTTCGACGATGACGACGTCCTTGCCTTCGACAAGATAGACATGCGTAACCCCTCGATTCCCTCTGGAGTCTTTTCTTTTAGCATGCTCAAGGCTGAGGTCGTTGGAACCGGCGGCGGCAAGACCATAAAAACCTCATTGAGCCCGAAGGACCTCGGGGAATTAGACCAGGCTCGGGCGGACATTCGCACGATGTTGTCCTCACCGCATCAGGGCCGGCCGCGCCGCATGGTGGATCCCAACCCGCTTCCCTGGCTCGTGGTGGACAGCGAAGAGCTGGGCCACATGGCGCAGGCGGATCTTGAGCGCTATCGCCGCCGGCGCAGCGATGCTGGGCGCAACCCATTCGGGGATGGCTTAGGCAACGTGCGCGAAGCGATGGGCAACCCCTTCGTAAACTCCTGGGAGGAGGATCTTTCGCCTAAAGATAACCCCTTCGCTTAAAGCGCTTTAAAGGAGCTTAGAGCGGAGTGGGCTTAGGGCTGGGTCGTGCGGAACGTGACGTTGGTGGGGTTTTCTACCGTGCGGGACACGGTGCAGTCCTTCTCGTGGGAGATGCGCACTAGGCGTTCCACCATGGACTGGGCCTGACGGCCGGCGTCGGTATCGGGGAAGCGGAGGGAGAATTCCACGTTGACGTCGCTAAGCCTGGAGGCACCGTCCTCGTTGACGCGGGTGCCTTCCACGTGGACGTCGAAAAGCTCCGGCTCCGTGCGCCGGGAGGTGACCACGTCAACGTCGACGGCCGAACAGCCCGCTACGGCGGCAAGGAGCAGCTCGACCGGGCTCAGCATGCCTTCGCCCGTGCCGAATTCGAGGGTCGCACCTGCGGCATTCGTGGCGCGGTAGTGGCCGGTATCTACGCGGGTGACGTCGACGTCATACTTCTTCGTGATGTTGCTCATGAGCGTTCATCCTAGCGGTGGGAAATCATTTAAACGTGCGTTCATGCGGTCGTTACGTGAGAGCAAGCTATGGAGAATACATTTCTTATGTCTCTTTTGGCTTTATTCACTGTGATTGGAAGATCTATGACTTCTCGCCGCCTGCTCGGCACCGTGGTCACCGCCTCGGTGGCCGGTACGTTCCTCGTCGTCCCTGTCTCTGCTGCCGAACCTGCACAAGGCCTGGGCTCGCGTTTTAGCATCGGCGTGCTGCCGGATACCCAGTTCTACTCCCGTTACTCCACTCCGGAAACCGGCAACCTGGCCCAGGCGCGCTACGGCAGCGAGCCTTTCAAAGCGCAGGTCGAGTGGCTGGTGAAGAACCAGGAAGCACTCAACATGGACTTCGCTACGCACCTTGGTGACGTGGTAGACCAAGCGGACGTCGAAGGGGAGTGGAAGGTCGCCGACGAGGCCATCAAGGTCCTCGATGATTCCAACCTCAACTACTCCATCCTGCCGGGCAACCACGACATGGTTCAGGACGGCTCAGCGCACCCGTTCAACGACTACTTCAGCGCTGAGCGCGCCGAGGCTGCTAACCCGGAGACCTTCCAGGAGCGCCACACCGCAGTCAACAACGACTCCGAATACCACATTTTTGAAGCCGAGGGCCAGAAGTACTTGGTTCTGGCGCTAGGGTGGCGCGCGGACGATGCGGCCCTGGACTGGGCCCAGGGTGTTCTTGATGCCCACCCGGACCTACCGGTCATCCTCACCAGCCACGAGGTGCTCAACATCGATGGCGCCGGGGAGGTCTTCTACTCCGATGACTACGGCAAGGGCCTGTGGGACAAGTTCATTAAGAAGAATGACCAGATCTTCTTGACCATGGGCGGCCACCACCACGGCGCGGGCTACCGCGTGGACAAGAACGATGCAGGCCACGACGTCATCGGCATCCTGCAGGACTACCAGATGGCTTACCAGGGCGGTAACGGTCTGCTCGGCGTGCTCGAGTTCGACCTGAGCGGCAATGAGCTGGAGATGACCGCCCTGTCCCCGTGGGTCGCGCAGAAACCAGCGAAGGAGCTCACGCAGTTCGACAAGCTCATCCTCGACGGCACAGGCGATAGCTATCACGTGCCGCTCAACTTCAAGGAGCGTTTCGCTGACTTCGCCCCGGACTGGACCATTGGCGATGAAAACGACCCGGACCTCGGTCAGAAGGCCCGCGACATCGCTGAGGAAGGCTACACCCCGTACACCATCCCGAAGGACCAGCTGCCGGAGGGCCCGAATGACTTCGTGAAGTCCGACAAGACCGTCTTCCACTGGCGCCCGGGGCAGACCAAGAACACGGACGGCAAGCAGCTTGCCGACGGCGACGTGGCCACCGAAGGCGCAGTCATTCCGGATGTCTTCGGTGCTGATGGTGCCGGTGACCTCGTTCGCGAGGGTGGTCCTTCCAACACGGGTGAGCGCATCACCTACACCAAGGACCACCACCCGTTGTCCTCTGATTCTGGCTCCCTCTACTGGTCCGACCCAGCTGGCAAGCTCGCGATGGCAGAGTTTCGGTCCAAGGAAGGCGCGGAGATCAACAAGGTCGATACCTCCGAGGGCTACACCTTTGAGTCCTTCGTGAAGATTCCGAAGGACTTCAACGGCTCTGAGCACGGCTGGGGGAGTGCGCTCTCCCGCGACTCCAGCATCGCCGAGCTTGTCGACGGATCCGAGGACACCGACCCCACCGTCATGTTCGGCATTTCTAACCTCCGTGAGCTGCGCTGGTGGGCGGAACCGAAGGAAGGCGAAGGTTCGACTGTCTGGTCCCACGAGGTTCCCACCGAGGAGTGGATGCACATCGCCGTAGTCAACAAGCCGGATTCCGACACCGTAGAGATGTTCATCAACGGTGCACCCATCCTGCGCAACGCCAAGGGTGCTGAAGGCCTCCTCCCGCGCGACCTGCAGTGGGTTATGGGCGCTGGCTTTGATAGCCGCAAGCCGCAGGACCCGTGGTACGGCTGGATTGGTGAGACCCGCCTGACCCAGGGCGTTCTGGACTCCGACGAGTGGCTCACCGCGCGCCCGGCCGTGAAGGAGGAAGAGCCGTCGAGCTCCACTACGACGCCTACCGAGCCGACCAAGCCTTCTAAGCCGACCAACACGAAGGAGCCTTCTGCCGACGATATGGCTGCGGCCTTCTTCGCAGGCTCCAGCCGTGGCGCGAAGGTTATCCTCCCCATCATCGCCGTCATTGCAGTCGTCGGCGGTGCCGCCTACGGCCTCATCCCGACCATCAACCGCATCTTCGGTCTTAACATCCCGCAGCCGAAGCTGCCGCAGATCCCGGGTCTGAACTAGTTACCGTTCACCCTCCGTCCCCCGACTCACATTGAGGCGGGGGTTTTCTATTGTGATGGCCCTGGGCGGATTTTAGCGGGTTAAGGGTCAAAATGTGTGTCTGGCTCGGCGTGTCGCTGGGGTTAGATTTGGCCTTTTTGGATGCCGATTGAGTGGGTGTACTCGGTGTCGATACCGTTGTCGTAGAGGGCTGGTCGTCCTGTTTCGTGGTCGGCTTGGTTCTCGGTGTGGGTCAGGATGGATACTTTGGCGAGTTGGTCCTGGCCCCAGTGGGACTGTCTGGCGATGCGTAGTGGATCGTCGGGCAGTTCTGTTTTTAGGTACAGCCACCAGTCCAGCATTTTGCGCTGGTGTTCATTTGTTCTGCCCCGGTGAGCACGCGCAATCTCTTTCAGGCGAGTGTTAATCCCGCCTTCAAGACTGTTGGTCGTAGATTTGATGCGGGCAGGTTCTAAGACGCCTTTAGGTTGATTGATGTAGACAAAGAGCATGCCTTGGCGCCATAGATGGTTCAGACTGTTGTAGGCCTTTCGCACGTTGGAATGTGTCCATACCCATGTCCAATTTCCTGTATCAGGGTCTTTAACCCTGGTCCTCTCGTCCATCCACCTGCGGTAGACAGTGTTGAAGCTATGGAGCAATACACCCCAGTCAGCTACCTCTTCTTTAGTTCGCACTCGGGTGAGTTTCAGCGCTAGCGTGTAGATAGCTTTGCCGGCATCAGTGCGCGGACGTGAGGTTGTATAGCGGCGAACTACACGCTGTGCGTGGACGAGGCAACGCTGCACATGTGTTGTTGACCAGCAGGTTTTTATTGCACTTGCTGTTCCTTGCCCGCCATCTGTCGTTGCGATTAACGGGGCGGGGATGCGTTCGAGCAGGCGTGTGTAATCGGGAGCGGTTTCGTGTTTGGCACCAGTGCCAAGCAACAACATGATCGAGGGGGGAAGCTACAATCAAGCATCCGCCAGCGGTGTAGGTACCGTCGAGAAATATCTGGTCATAGACTCGGCCTGTATGTGCCACGGTGGGATCCGGTACGTCAATAAGCCAGTACCATGTAAATCTGCGCTTCATAGTGGAATGGCTTACATTGTTGCGTTTAGCCAGTGCAGTTAGCGAGATTGTGGTGGTGCAATGCTCGATAAAATCCGCAAAAATTCTAGCGTTGGTGACGTCGGGGCGACGTTTGATGCCTGATGCCCCACAGGCTTTACATCGCCATCGTGTGGTTCCTTTGCTGGTAGTTCCGTTGCGTTTCATGTCGCCGCCGCAGTGGCAGCGTGGTCGATTCTTCGGCATCAAGCCACCACACCACCAGGGCCTACCACATCCAGGTAGAAACACCGGGGATTTACCGTCAAGGACAGCGATATACGGTCGTGAAGCCTATACTTTCAACAATCACACTGGACAGTGACTATAAATCACCGATCCCAGACACACTTTCTGACCCTTAACCCATTTTAGCGGACGTGCGGCAACATGGTCCGTATCGGGAACGTGGCAATCAGACCCTAGACAGCAAACCCTTACCTAAGTAAGATAAGGCTATGCAAAAGAAAGACTTCATGAATGTGCGTGCAGTTATCGCACTCGTAGCCACTCTAGCCCTAGGCGCAGGCCTTGTTGCGTGTTCTTCTGATTCTTCTTCTAAGGAAGGAAACGGAGAAAAGAAGATCGAGCGAGTTGTGGCGCTTGATTGGCGCTACGAGGAAATTCTCAAGGCCCTCGATGTGGACCCAGTGGGAATCGTGGAAATCGGTAAGTCGGAGGCACCGACCACTTTGAAAGGGCAGCTGGGTCAAGCGACCTCTGTGGGCCAGGCCAAGCAGCCGAATCTAGAGGTTATCCAGTCCTTGGAGCCGGATCTGATCCTGGCTAGCCCTACCCGTCAAGCCGATATCATGCCGCAGTTGGAAGAGATTGGGCAGACCGAATCCTACCCAGATGAGACTTACTTGGACGTGCTGGACTCGATGGATGAGATCGCGGCCAAGCTAGGTAAAGAGGAAAAGGCCAAAGAAGTCCGTCAGCGCATCGAGGACAAGATTGCTCATACCAAGGACGCGGTAAAGCCGGGGAGTCGTGCGGTCGTGGCTGGCTGGTCCAGTGAGATGCTCTATACCTGGGTCAACCCTTCCTTCCCCCAGTCGCTACTAAGTGAGGTGGGCTATGACTATGCCTTCGAAGGTGAGAAGTCATCCATCGAATCTAAGACTGATGTAGCGGAACTGACCGGCGATAAGCTCCCTGGTATGAAGGCTGACCTAGTCTTTATGTACAAGGACGTCGATGCGTTTAAAAAGACGCCCTATGCCAAGGGTAGCGGCGACATCGTAGAGGTGGACCAAGATATCTGGTCGCGCGCCCGCGGGCCGCTTTCCGCCGAGCATATGCTCGATGACATCATCGCCGCCGAAGAGTAGTGGCACCTCGAACTAAAACCAGCGCCTGCCTGGTCCTTGCAACCGCTGCCGTCGCCTTCGTGTGGTGGTGGCGGCTTCGCCATGTTCAGGTGCCAGCTGATACCCCGTGGCTGGAAGAAGAGCTGCATAGCGTGGCCTTTGACCGTCTCCTTGCCACCACGGTCGTCGGTATCGCATTAGGGGTAGGCGGGTTATTGCTGCGGACGGCAACTGCGAATCCGCTAGCCGATCCGTCCATCACTGGTGTGAACTCTGGTGCGGCACTCGGCGCAGTCGCAACAGCAATGTTTATAGGAAGCGAAACCTCGAGTGTTGACCAGTTGCCCGGTGCGCTGTTGGGTGCGGGGATTGCTGTGGGGGTGACGGTGGGCGTCGGTAAGAGCGGTGCGATCCAGCGCATGGTACTCGTTGGCGTTGCTGTTTCCGCGCTGTGTAGCGCATTGACCTCCATTTTCTTGGTAGTAGATGAAGCTCAACTGGCTACGGTGATGTCATGGCTTTCTGGTCGGCTTGCCGGTGTGCGCCTAAGCGGTATCATGCCGGCGCTGATTGCCGTGCTGGTCGTGGTTCCCTTGACCTTAGTCGGTGCAAAAACGCTGGACTTGCTCGTAGCAGGCGATGCCGTGGCTGGTGCTGTCGGCGCGAAGCCGGAGCGCATTCGGTTGGCAGCCATTGTGGCGGCGGTAGTGCTTATTGCTCCGGCCGTAGCTGCAACTGGGCCGATTGGCTTCTTGGGGTTGATGGCCGCGGCCGTAGCGTGGCGGGTGTGCGGCTCACACCACCGCATGGGGCTGTGCGTGGCTGGAATTGTTGGAGCAGCGGTGCTTTTGGTGGCCGATTCGGTTGGCCAGGCAATCTGGGCGCCAGCCGAGACCCCAGTGGGCATCGTGACTTCTTTGGCTGGCATGCCATTAGTGTTGTGGGCCGTCCATGCGCTGGGGAGGAGGAAGCATGCGGCATAAGAGATTTGTTGGGGTGCTAGTAGGACTCATCCTGGCGTTGGCGTTGAGCGCAATCATCGGCATGGGCGTCGGTGCGGTGATGAAACCGCCGGGCGAGGTGATCACCGCCTTCGTTACCGGAGAGCCGCTCATCTGGAAGTACCGCGCCCCGCGGATCTTGGTGGGAATCTGCGCTGGTATTGCCATGGCCGTCTCTGGCTGTCTATTGCAGTCCGCGCTACGCAATCCTTTGGCCGCACCAGATACGGTGGGTATTACCTCCGGCGGCGGACTCGCGGCCGTTGCGGTACTCATGGGATCAGGCGCCCTGCCGGCCCACCTGCTGACTTTCATAGCCTTTATTGGAGCGTTGGCTGGAACTGGGCTGGTTCTTCTCCTCGCCGGGCGCGGGGCAAGTGATCCGGTGCGCCTGCCGCTTACCGGGGTGGCGGTATCTTTTGGGCTGGGCGCCATCACCGAATTGCTCCTGGTGCGGGCTGCCCCAGAGGCAGGAGCGGCCATGACATGGTTGAAAGGTTCGCTTTACGCCCGCTCGCTTGGCGATGCCACCATTGTCGCCCCCTTTATCCTTCTCGCCCTAACCGTCGCGATGGTGGTGGCAAAACACCTGGATATGCTCGCGCTGGATGATTCCACCATGGCCGGCATCGGCGTGAGCACCAAGATATGGCGCCTAATAGCAGTAGCCTTAGCCGTCATCCTCGGTGCCGCGGGAGTCGCCGCGGCCGGGGTCTTGGGCTTCGCCGGACTCATCGTCCCCCATGCTGCTCGCTTGGTTGTTGGCGCGAACCTGCGCTGGCAAATACCCGTGGCAGCCCTAGGCGGCGCGGTCCTTGTGACCGCATGCGATACGCTCGGTCGCTGGGCCTTCGCCCCCACGGAAATCCCCGTTGGCGCGCTCATCGCGCTGATCGGTGCACCGTATTTCATTTTCCTATTGACTCGACTGACCCGAGTGCGAAACGGAGGCTAGACATGACACTGACGTGCAGCGGATTAACCGTGGGCTACGGTGGACCCGATGTGGTCAAGGACGTAAATCTTCACTTATCCAGCGGTCAAGTAACCGCTCTGATCGGGCCGAATGGCTGCGGCAAGTCGACGCTTCTCAAGACATTGGGCCGCCAACTTACGCCCAGCGCAGGTGCGGTGTACCTCTCGGACCAAAATATCAGCAAGTATTCCTCGCGTGCCTTTGCCCGTGAAGTTTCTTTTCTGCCACAACATCCCGTGGCTCCGGAAGGGGTATTAGTGCGTGACGTCATCGGTTACGGCCGCTATCCCTATACAGGGGCGCTAGCGACGATGCGGGCCGGAGATCATGCAGCGGTTGAGCGTGCTGCCTCGCGTGCTGGGGTGAGCGAGCTTCTCGACGCCCCCGCGGCAGACCTTTCCGGTGGTCAGCGCCAGCGCGTCTTCCTCGCTATGACTTTGGCCCAAGAAACGCCAATTACCTTGCTTGACGAGCCGACTACTTACCTCGACCCCGCGCACCAATTGTCCATTTTGGATCTGATTCGAGATCTCAATGGCGCCGGGGTCACAGTGGTCATGGTGGTCCACGATATGGTCCATGCCGCGCGTTACGCCGATAGAATCGTAGCCATGCGTGAGGGACGCATTGTGGCCGAAGGGGCCACCGAGGAGGTGATGACCGCTGAACTCGTACGCGAAACCTTCCATGTTGAGTGTTTAGAGATGACTGATCCCTCCACCGGTCGACGCTTTCCCATACCCATTTCCGTGCACGCTCCTGAATTTTCTGGAACCCTAGAAGGAAGAAGATAAATCTATTTAAAGGAGTACGTAGCAATGGCAAACGAACTAGGCCACGAAGTTGACCTGGATCGCAACGAATACAAGTACCTGGCATCTGAGGACACTGTGTCTTCGGCAGCTAACTCTGGCACCTCCGCTCGGTCCGGCGCGGCTGCAGCAGGTGCAGGGGTTGCAGCGGCAGGCGCCGCGGGCACAGCCGGCCTATCTACCGCCAGCAAGTACGAGCCGCAGAATCACGTCGTTGCTGGCGCCGACGAAGAGCATGTAGGCTCTGCCTCCGAGCAGCCGGACCTGCAGGAGAAGCTGGATGAGAACAACGCTGACTACGCGCCGAGCCAGCACATCGTAGGTGAGGCGCAGGAAGAGCACATTGGTTCCGCCCCGCAGCAGCCGGACCTGCAGGAGAAGCTGGACGAGGAGAACTCGGACTATGCGCCGAGCCAGCACATCGTAGGCGGCGCGCAGGAAGAGCACATTGGTTCCGCCCCGCAGCAACCGGACCTGCAGGAGAAGCTGGACGAGGGTAACTCTGACTACGCCCCGAGCCAGCACATCGTAGGCGAAGCAAACGAAGAGCGTGTTGCTACTGCGCCGAACCAGGACAACGTCAACGGTCAGCAGTCCTCTGAGCGCCTGGATCAGCTAAAGGACAAGGCATCCGAGGCTGGTAGCGCCGTCGGCGATGCGTTCCAGCGCGCTAAGGGCTTCGTGGAGGACAAGGCACACGAGTACCAAGAGGAGTCCACGAAGAAGGGTGGCTTCTTTGACCGCGTCAAGGGCGCTGTCCGTGATGCTCGCGAGTCCATCGAAGGGACCTGACCCCTGTTTGGTAGACACCTGAT
>NZ_KV817288.1:0-413 GCF_001814605.1 Corynebacterium sp. HMSC074C01
CGGGAGGTTGTGGGAGAGTAAGAAACCGCCGACATTAAACAACAAACAACAACTCAATACAACAAGCCCGTCACCTTTGAGCAACAACTCAACGGTGACGGTCTTCGTCGTCGTTTTCGCACACAGCCTAAAAGAACAAACCTGAAAATACTAAAAGTACAGACCTGAAAGTACAGACCTCCAGGGTAGGCGTTGTCAAGCGACAAGCGGCCAAGATCGGCGACCTGCGAGTATGCACATCCAGGTCTGCACATTTAGAACCTGCTGAACCCAGTCCAACGTGGCCAGGCCCAGGCCCGTCCAACAAAGTTTTGGTGCACGCAGCTGGGCCACGTCTGTCGGTCCTGGAGAAAAGTTGTTCTGTTCGGCTTCCTCGGCAGGGGGGCCTGACCCCCGGAAAGTAGACACGTCGG
>NZ_KV817289.1:0-455 GCF_001814605.1 Corynebacterium sp. HMSC074C01
AGCCGGGCGAAGAGACTGATAAGCCGAAGATTTCGACGAATGCTGACTTTGCTAACGGTGCAACTGAGGTTGTTGCTGGTGCGAAGGTTAACGATACGGTGACGTATGAGGGTTTGGTTCCGGGTATGGAATACACCCTGAAGGCTGAGCTGATTTCTAAGGTTGATGGCAAGTCTGTCCTGGGTAAGGGTGAGAAGACCTTTACTCCGGATGCTGCTGATGGTGAGGTTGTTGTTGAGATCATCGTTGCTGATTCGGTGAAGAAGCCGGTTGAGGCTGCGGTTGCCTTTGAGGAGTTGACTTCTGTTGAGGTCAACGACAAGGGCGAGGAGACTCCGGGTACTGATCCGGAGGAGCCGAACCACATCGCTGAGCACAAGGACATCAACGATAAGAACCAGACGGTTCCGAAGCCGTCCGAGGAAACGACCCCGAACAACCCGGGCGAGGAGACG
>NZ_KV817290.1:0-5631 GCF_001814605.1 Corynebacterium sp. HMSC074C01
GACGAGAACGGTGAGCCTGGCAACACCGACCCGACCAACCCGGATACCGACGGTGATGGTGTAACAGACCGTACTGAAATCGAGATTGGAACTGATCCGAACAACCCGGACACCGATGGTGACGGCGTCAACGACGGTGACGAGATCAAGGACGGCACCGATCCGAAGAATCCGGATACCGATGGTGACGGCGTCAACGACGGCCAGGAGAAGAAGGACGGCACCAACCCGCTCGACAAGAGCGACTTCAAGGGCAACGAAGGCTCTGACGAGGACGACAAGCCGAGCATTGTTGCTGTTGGCACCGTCGATGAGATTCCGGCTAACGGCAAGCCGAAGAAGCTGGATGACAAGGTCAAGAACCCGACTGAGGGTATGACTGGTGAGGTCATCGGCAAGGACGGCAAGCCGATTGAGGGTGCGAAGGTCGAGATCGATCCGAACACCGGTGAGATCAAGGTGTCGGTGCCGGAGGGCACGAAGCCGCAGGATGCCAAGGTCGCTGTCAAGGACAAGGACGGCAACAAGATTGGTGATGTTGATGTCAAGATCACCGACCCGGAGAAGCCGTCTAAGCCGGGTAATGGTTCCTCTGACCTGTCTTCGAACCTGTCCCAGCGCTGCATCAACACCGGCCTGGGTGTTGGTATTCCGCTGCTGTTCCTGATTCCGGTTGGTCTGGCTTCCCAGATGAACATTCCGGGTCTGTCGGACTTTGTTGCTCCGATTAACAAGCAGATTCAGGATCTGAATACTCAGCTGCAGAAGCAGGCTGGTGTGTTCAATGGTCCGCTGGCTGGCAAGATGGCTGGTATTGATGCGCAGCTGAAGCGTTTCGGTGTTGACCACCAGCAGGCTGCTGGCGCTGTGGCTCTGATTGCTGCGGGTGCTCTGGCTATTGGCCTTATCGCTGATGCTTGTGCGCCGGGTGCAGGTTCCTCTAACGGTTCCTCTTCTTCCAAGTAAGAGACACTAACGCACACCGAGGGCCAGCCGGCCCTGAGTGGCCGGCTGACGCATAGAAGGTCAGTCTAAATACCAAGGCCCCCTTTCCCACCGTTTCCCTGCGGTGGGGAGGGGGCTTGGTGATCCTAGGGTTCAGTCCGGCGCACTGGGTGGCCGGTGCCCGATGGGGTTGGGATGGTGGGGTTTGGGGGACGTCGCCAAGCAATGCAGCGCCAGAAGTATGCGATAATTCGAGAATGACTACCGTAGGCGACATCGCAGGCCAGATCGGAACCCCTCTGACAGGAAACGCCACCAAGGTGCTGCTCCTGGGAGCGGGCGAGTTGGGCAAGCAGTTGGTAATTGCCTTTCAGAACTTAGGACTCGAGGTCCACGCCGTGGACCGCTACGCAGGAGCACCCGCGCAGCAGCTTGCGCACTTTAGCTACATTGCAGATATCAGGGACCCGCACAAGGTGTGGGAGCTGACAGAGCGCATCAAGCCGGACTATGTGGTCCCGGAGGTGGAGACAGTCGCGGTGGAAGCGCTGAAGCGCATTGAGGAATTCGGCACCACCGTTGTGCCGACGGCACGGGCCTGTGAGCTAACACAGTGCCGCGAGAGCGTGCGTGAGGTGGCTGAGAGCATCGGTCTGCCCGTAACTGCCTATCGCTTTGCTGAGTCCGCGGAGGAGCTGCAAGAGGCGGTGGGGGAGTTGGGTCTGCCGTGCATCGTGAAGCCGGATATTACGACTTCCGGAAAGGGGCACGTCCTTCTTAAGGAAGAAGAGGACGTGCATGAGGCCTGGTCCATGGTGCGCCACGTGTCCTCGGAGTATAAGCGCGTGGTGGTGGAGCGCTTCGTTGACTTTGATTATGAGGTCACGCTCCTTGCTGTGCGCTCCATTGACCCGGCTACGGGAAAGCTGGCAACGTGGTTCAGTGAGCCCATTGGTCACCGTCATGAGAACGGTGACTTGGTGGAGTCCTGGCAGCCTATGGCGATGAGTGAGGACGCCCTGGCGAACGCACGCTCCGTTGCGGCGCGCATCTCCAACGAATTGGGCGGGCGCGGTGTTTATGGCGTTGAGCTCTTCGTAGCGGGTGATGAGGTGTACTTCTCCTCTGTCTCGCCGCGTCCTTTGGATACCGCAATGCTGACTGGATACACACAGCGCTTCTCTGAGTTTGAACTCCATGTCCGCGCAATGTTGGGCTTCCCGATCGATGTGACGTTGGTCAGCCCCGGTGCGGCAGTCATTCTGCACGCGGACGCTGAGCTTGATGATGTCTCCTACTCCGGCCTCGATGCTGCCATGGCTTATGAGGAGACGGACGTGCGTCTGTTTGGTAAGCCGTGGGCGTATGCAGGGCGCCGAATGGGGATGGTGGCTACGACTGCTGAGGATGTTGAGACAGCCCGCGACAGGGCGGCACTCGCGGCGGCGAAGATTACTGTGGAGTCGGGCTCGTCTTCAGGGGGAGACCAGGTGGATGCACAGCCAGTGACGGCTGCTGGCTCGCCGGTCTCCGACATCGAGGTTATTGAGGTCCCTGAGCCGGTCGTCGACGTTGATCCGAAGCTCACGCGTTCCGCGGATGATTAATGAGGGCTCGGCGAGCCATAAAACTGATTAATGGGGGTAGTGGTCTAAGCCCCGTGGGATGAGGTTTCTAATGGGGAATGACGGCCGTGCTTTGTGCACGGCCGTTTCGCGTGTCTGCGAGGTGTAGCGGTAAGGGTGCTAAGTGCTCGCGAGTACGAGCTTTCGCGGGCCTTGGGGTGCTACTAGGTCGCGGGGGATCGTAGGTATCGCAGGTGCTTACAAGGGGATTAGGCCAGCGGGGGCGCGCACAGTGCTGTTGCGCTGGCGGAAGGTTTCCTTGCGCAATCCGGGTGGGAAAAAACTGATATGCAAACTTAGTAAATCTTAGATTGAGTATTATAAGAAATACTTAGAAGTTGACGATGTGAAGGAAAAATAGAACAAGTGGGCGGTAGATAGGAGCTGCCTGACTTGAAAACGGTCTAGTGCAGCATAAATACGCTCCAACTTGGGTATAGGCGAAATTTATAGAGCAATGAGATACCTTGCAGCTTCCTGTGTTGAATGATAGTCTCCTGAGTGGACTATAATAGTTCGTGATATTCGTGAGAAGAATCGCCGGTAAAGGTGTAAAAACCTACGTCCCGATTTCAGATTGGTTCAGTGGTCTAAGGCTGCTGTGCAGAAAACTTGTAGACATTCACATCATTCGAAGAGGAAACGATGAGTAGATTAAGGAATATCTCCAGAGAGGGGTGGATGGTCTTTACTGCTGTGCTTACAGCAATTGCAGTAATTGCAGCCATGGTTACCGTTCCCTGGGCGAAGGCCGGCGCGGCCGAGCCGACTGATTTCGTGCCTAACACCACCTTGGGCGCTGAAAATGCGAAAATTGGCGGAGATCATAGCTGGGGCCAGCTTGTGTGGGCTGGTGTTCCGCCAGAAGGTGCGAGAAACCCTCACAAGAACAACGATGTCGGATGGGGCTGGTGTATTGATTACACTGTTGCCGATCCCATGCTCAAGAAGGGCAGCTACAAGAAGTCCACAGCAGGTGCGATTCGCTTTGATGACCCGAAGTTCCAGAATGCGGCAATCGGCATTGCAATGAAGCTGCGTGATGCTACGGCGGCTGGCGATAAGAAACTTGCTAACCGTTACAGCGTTTACTTGGCAGCGCTCGTCTCTGATGCGTCGGGTAGGGCTGCCGCGATTAAGTTTATTCACGCAAACGACGGCGGAAATGTCTCTGGTCTGGCACGTCCGCTCCACGGGTTCGACGGCAATTCGGAGGATTTCACGGCGAACACGGGGCTGCGCATTCTAAAGGACAATGCCCAAACGCTCGACCAGCAGTTTGAAGCCGATCCGTCGGTTACTATCCCTGAGCAGCCGGCGGATGCCTTCATCACTGTGGTTGGCCCTAACGGCATAACCACTCATAACAGTGGTGGGGGACAGCGTGTGGTTCCGATTGACCAGCCTGGTCTGCCGGATGATGGCGGCGAGAATCCGGGTAAGGATGAGGAGAGCAACCCGAATCCGAAGCCGACTCCGTCGGAAAGCACTGAGACTGAGCCGTCCACGACCGATGAGCAGACCACCGAGGAGACCACTTCTGAGGAAACCACGTCTGAGAGCTCTGAGGCTGAGACGACTTCTGAGGAGCCGACCACGGAGGAGACGACCGAACCGTCTGAGCCGTCGACGACCGATGAGCAGACCACGGAGGAAACCACCTCTGAGGAAACGCCATCTGAGAGCACCGACGAGTCGACGACCGAGGAAACTGAGGAGCCGACTCCGACCCCGACCACTGACGTAGTTCCGGAGCCGACCCCGACGACTTCTCAGCAGGAGAAGCCGCGCAAGCCGGAGATCAAGACCCAGGCCAAGTTTGATGGTGACAAGCAGCAAGTTGTTGCTGGCGCAACCGTCATTGACACGGTTCACTACGAGGACTTGGTTCCTGGTAAGAAGTACACCCTGAAGGCCGAACTTCGTAACAAGGCTGCTGACGCTAATGGCGAGCACGCTGTCGTTGGTACCGGCTCGCAGGAATTCACTGCGGAAGCTGAGTCCGGCGACGTTGCGGTAAAGATTAACGTCGATAAGCAGCTCGAGTCCCCGATCGCTGCTGCCGTTGCTTTCGAGAAGCTCTTCTCTTCCGAGGTAGACAAGGATGGCAACGACATCTCCGGCTCCCATGAGGAGAAGGAGATTGCCACTCACGAGGACATCAACGACGAAGCACAGACCGTTATCACTGTCTGGAACCCTGAAATCGGTACGACGGCCAAGTTTAAGGACGGCAACCGCGTTGTTGAGGGCGCCACGGTTATCGACACCGTGACGTATAAGGACCTTGTTCCGGGTAAGAACTACACCCTGAAGGCAAAACTGATCTCCAAGGAAGACGGCACTACCGTTCTGGGTGAGGCTACCCACACCTTCACTGCGGAGAACTCTGCTGGCTCTGAGGACGTTGAGATCGTCGTCAACGACAAGGCCAAGGACGGCGTTACCGCTGCAGTTGCTTTTGAGAAGCTCTTCTCTTCCGAGGTAGACGAGGACGGCAACGATATCTCCGGCTCCACCGAGGAGAAGGAGATTGCTAAGCATGAGGATATCAACGACGAGGCACAGACTGTGACCTCTGAGCTGAACCCGTCGATTAAGACCAAGGCTGAATTCGATAATGCTAAGCAGGTTGCTGCCGGCGTCGTAGTTAAGGACACTGTTTCTTACACCGACCTAGTTCCGGGTAAGGAATACACTCTTAAGGCAGAGCTGCGTAACAAGGCTCTCAACGAGAACGGTGAGCATGCTGTTATCGGTCGTGGTGACCTGACCTTCACTCCGAAGAGCTCTGTAGGTGAGGTCGTTGTTGACATCAAGGTCAATGAGGACCTTGAGGGTGTAGTCAAGACTGCGGTTGCATTCGAGAAGCTGTACTCCAAGCAGGTTGATGAAACCGGTAAGGATGCTCCGAAGAACGAGGGTGACGGAAATGAGATCACCACGCACGAGAACATCAACGACGAAGATCAGACTGTGACCTCTGAGGAGGAGCCGTCTGAGTCGACGACCCCGGAGAACCCGGGTGAGGAGACCACTCCGAACCAGCCGGGCGAGGAGA
>NZ_KV817291.1:0-236 GCF_001814605.1 Corynebacterium sp. HMSC074C01
ATGCGTTAGAAACCTATGATGATATCCAGCATGCGCAGAAAGTCATCGGCAGGATTATCGACGAATACAATAACCGTGACCGCCACAGCGGGCTGAATGGATACACACCTAGTGAAGTGTATTCAGGCACGTGGCGTGACATCCTTGAGCATCGCCGAGCAAAGGAAACCGTCTACTACGCGACGCACCCGCACCGCAGACCGGGCCTGACCCCCGGAAAGTAGACACGTCGGGGG
>NZ_KV817292.1:0-573 GCF_001814605.1 Corynebacterium sp. HMSC074C01
ATCAGGTGTCTACCAAACAGGGGTCAGGTCCCTTTATCCTTCGGCCGACGCGCGCGCGTAGGAAGTGCTGCTGTGTTGTAGTGCTCCAAGAACTGCTGGTAAGTGTCGTTGACCTTCCGATTCCTATCGGCAGTGCTGATCGCGTTTGATGCCGTCGACGCGTTATCGGGGACAACAACCTGGCAGACCCCACCAAAGTAGTCAAACGCTTGACGGTGGGCATCAAGCCAGGACTGTTGCCGCTGGTCAATACACGCACAGGCAAACAGCATCCCTGAATACGGCAGCGCGGCAACGAAAATGCTGACTTTCGCACCCGGTGTGCCCGCAGGGTCGTACAGGCACATCTTGGTCCCCGCCCAATCCACCTGCATCGTATGCCCTGGTGCATGGGTGATCCGGACGGTAAGCCCGGCCGCATCGACATGGGAAGCAACCAACTGGCGGAACCGGTCGTAGCTGTAGTGACGCTGACCCGGCTGGGCGGGGATCGTGGTGTACCGAGCCCACAATACTTGCAGTGTTTGCTTCACACGCCCTGTGCGTGCTTTGACGACCGCGTCAAAGTCAATC
>NZ_KV817292.1:673-12687 GCF_001814605.1 Corynebacterium sp. HMSC074C01
TTTGACGACCGCGTCAAAGTCAATCGGGACGAACTCGCCTTGCCCGCTACTGCGCTTGTCAACGAATATCTCGTCCAGCTCGTCATTCGTCAACGCCGCGACCTGCTGGGCAGTGGTCAAGCCAAGGCTTCGCAGCGCTTGGTTCGCTCGGGAAATCGCGCGGTGCGAGCACCCGAGTTGGTCTTCAATCTGGCGGTAAGAACGCTTCCTAATCAGCAGCGTCATCACCGCACGGTAATCCGTCATCAGCGGACTCCTTCCAGTACGCGCCGCACCCGAGTGGTGCGGCTACCGGAAGTATCATCCCGAGCGCCCTGAGCTGCTACCAGATACTCACTGAAGCGCTACCAGATAGTCACGACACTGCTACCAAATAGCCGGTCGCAACACACCATCGTGTCGGATCCATCGGCACTGGAGGAAGAGCTGCTGGAGGCGGACCTGGTCATCGGCGCGGTGCTTGTTCCAGGTGCTGCGGCCCCGAAGTTGGTGCGCGAGGATGTGGTCAAGCGGATGAAGAAGGGCGCCGTGCTTGTCGACGTTGCCATTGACCAAGGCGGCTGCTTCGAGAACTCCCACAAGACCTCGCATGACGAGCCCACCTTTAAGGTGCACGACACCATCTTCTACTGCGTGGCTAACATGCCGGGCGCGGTGGCGAATACGTCTGCCCGGGCGCTGGGCTCTGCCACTCTGCCCTATATGCGCGCGCTGGCTGCTGATGGTTTCGATGGTGCGGTTGAGCGCTTCCCGGGCCTAGCTGATGGACTCATGACGCGTGGGGGAGAGCTGGTGTCCCAGCCAGTAAAGGACGCCTTCGGGCTTTAAAGGTTGAGCGCTATCGGCAGCAACGTGAAGGCCACAGCGTAGACCAACACGAAGCCGATGGCGTTGAACCAAATTCCGGTGATGACCATCTGACGGATATTGACGGCCCCGGTTCCGAACGCAATGGCGTTCGGGGCAGAGGCAACAGGCAGCATAAATGCGCACTGGCAGGCCTGAGTGACAACGATGGCCATGAGCAGCGGGTCATAGCCTAGGGCCTGGGAAAGCCCGACGACGATAGGCACGAACGTTGCAATCGTGGCCATAGAACTCGTGATCTCTGTCGTCAGAATAACGATGAGGACGATAAGCGCAAGAGCTACCCAGAAGGGCAGGGCGGTTAAACCGGAGAAGGCTTCGCCGATCCATTTATCGAGTCCACTGTTGGTGATCTGGCCGGACAGCGCTAGGCCGCCGCCGAAGAGGAGAAGCGTGCCCCATGGGACATCGCGCGCGGTTTCCCAATCCATGAGCATGACCCCGTCGCGTGGCCGTCCAGGGATGATGAACAGGGACATTCCGGCAATCATCGCGATGACGGCATCAGTGGCCCAGGTGTCTTTGAAAATGAGCGACACAAACATCCACGCGAGCGCGGTTACACCAAAGATGATGGCGATGAGGCATTCCCCGAAACTCATCTTGCCCAGCGCAGCAAGTTCTTTCTGGAACAGTTCCCGGCCACCGGGGATGTCCTCGATTTCGGGCTTCCACACAACCTTGGTGATGATGAACCAACCCAGAAACGTAAACCCAAGTGCCAGGGGAGTTCCGAAAATCATCCACTGCGGGAAGGTGATGGTTGTCCCGATGGCGTCGTTGAGGTAGCCGACCACAAAGGCATTTCCTGGGGAGGCAATAATCGTTCCGAAAGCGGAGATGGTTGCGGCAAAGGCGATGCCAAGCAGAAGGCCGGCGCTGAAATTCGAGACGTTCGTCGTGCCGCTTCGTTCTTTAATTAGTGTCACGAGGGATGCGCCCAGCGGAATCATCATGAGAGCCGTTGCGGTATTGGACACCCACATGCCTAAAGCTGCGGTGGCGAGCATCATTCCGAGAATGAGGCGATCGGGTTTTGTTCCCACGAGGAGAACAATGACGAGCGCGATGCGTCGGTGCAGGTTCCAGCGTTGGATGCCGAGGGCGAGGAGGAACCCGCCAAGGAACAAGAAGATGATTTGCGCAGAATAGGACGCAGCAACATCTTTCATGTCGGCTGTACCTAAGGCGGGGAAGGCGACCAGCGGAACCATCGCGGTGACGGCGAGAGGCAGGGCCTCGGTTATCCACCAGGTGCCCATGAGGACGACGATCGCAGCGGTGACGCGGGCATCGAAACCCGCAGATTGCGGCATCGCAAAGTAGGACAAGGATGCCAGCACAATGCCTAGAAAGACGCCTGTATAGCGAATATTGCGTGTCCTGCGTGGCAGCGAAGGGGCGGATAGTCCTGGGGAGAGTGAGAGGTTGGTCATCTTTAAAGTTCGAGTCGGAGCTAATTTCTATTAGGCGAACAGTATCAGAGCCCTCCCGGAGGCCCCAGAGCTATATTCAACTTTGCTATAGCCCTACTTAGGGCGCGCGGTTGATGAGCATCGCTGCCACTCGCTCCATGTGGTCCCAAATCATGGCGCGATAGGCCGGCGGGATGGTCTCCTCGTCGATCTGCGCCAAGGAGTTGCCCATGAGCTCGAGCCAGCGATCGTGGGCGGCCATGTCGATGGGATAGGGCGCATGGCGCATGCGCAGGCGCGGGTGGCCGCGCTGCTCGGAAAAGAGCTGGGGTCCTCCCCAATACTGCACGAGGAACCAGGTCAGGCGCTGCTGCGCGCCCTCCCAGTCATCGTCCGGGTACATCGGGCCGATGAGATCATCGTTGCGCACCTGGGCGTAGAAACCGTCGACGAGTTTCTCAAAGGTCTCCATTCCACCGACGGCTTCGTACACGCTTGTTGCTTGCACGCCTAATCTTCCTTTCACGTCAGGCCAGGTTCTTCCAGATCAAAGATAGCCATCCCTCGTGGATAGGGGGTGGTGATCCCTTCCGTATGCATGGCGGTGAGGATTTTCGCCTGCATCGCGCGCTGCACATCCCATTGCTTGCCCGGTAGCGTCTTGACGGAAACGCGGTAGGACATGTGGTCAACTTCCAGGCCGGACATGCCATTGACCGTGGGCTTGGCCAGGATAAAGTCCTTGATCTCGGAGTCACGGGCGGCGTCTTCAGCTGCGGAGGTGATGACGTCGACTGCGCGGGTGGGGTCGTTGCTCAGCGCAATCGGGACCTGGACGCGGGCTACGGAGTAGCGGTCGGAGTGGTTGGCTACTTGCAAGATTTCGCCATTGCGGACGTACCACAGAGCGCCATCAATATCGCGGACCGTGGTGATGCGCAGGGAGATGGACTCTACATCGCCGAAGACCCCGTTGCCGAGATCGATGGTATCGCCGATACCGTACTGATCTTCCATGAGCATGAAGATGCCGGAAAGGAAGTCCTTGACCAAAGCTTGTGCGCCGAAACCTAAGGCGACGCCAACCACGCCGGCAGATGCTACAAGCGGGGCGACGTTGACGCCGAGCTTGTCCAAGATGGCCAGCGCTGCCCAGACCCAAACAAAAATAGCGACCGCGGAGCGGCCGACGCCGGCGAGAGTCTGAATGCGGGAGGTGCGCCGGGCCTCTTGCGTTTGCTCGAGGACCTTGTCGGTTGTTCGGTGAGCTTTGCGCGGAGAGAGCGGCGAGCTGAGCTTGCCCTTCTTGATGCTGTTATCTGCCAGCTTGGTAATAAGCCGGCGCAGCAGCCAGCTGCCGATGACAGCGACGATGAGGATGAGCGCGATGCCGATGGGTTTGTCGATGAGCCAGGACTGCATGTTTTCTGTCTGCCACCAGCTGGTAACCGCGTCGACGGCCCCGTTGGTCTGCTCGGCGGAAGCGCTGAGGTATGCGGTAGGTCTGGTCATGTGTGTCCTTTCTACTATCGCTCACGACTGACGCCTACCGATAGTAGGGAAGGGATTTGAATATAAAAAGCCAGTCTTTCTCACAACTGAACAGCTTGGTCTAGAATTGTGCCTCATGACTGACAACCGCACTCTTGGCTTTTCCTCCCGTTCCATCCATGCCGGTTACCAGCCGGATCCCTACATGGGATCCATCAACGTACCGATCTACGCCTCCACGACGTACCAACAGGACGGCCTCGCGCAGTTGCGCGGCGGCTATGAGTACGGGCGCGTGGCCAACCCCACCGTTCATTCTCTGGAGAAAACTCTCGCCGCACTAGAGAACGCCGAGTACGCCCGCTGTTTTGCCACGGGTATGGCGGCCGTCGATACCCTCATCCGTATCATCGTGCGCCCTGGTGACCACGTCATCCTCGGCAACGATGCCTACGGCGGCATGTACCGTCTCCTGCATCATGATTACGGTGAGTGGGGCATCGAGCTGTCCATCGTCAATACCGCCGATACTGAGGCGGTGCAGGCGGCGCTGAAGGACAACACCAAGCTGATCTGGTTGGAGACCCCGACCAACCCAGCGACGACAATCACGGATATCGCTGCGGTCGCTAAGGCAGTCAAGGCGGCTGGCGACGCCCAGATCGTCGTCGACAACACCTTCGCCACGCCCTACCTGCAGAACCCTTTGGAGTTGGGCGCGGATCACGTCCTGCACTCCACCACAAAGTACCTGGGCGGCCACTCGGATGTGCTGGGCGGCGCGGTCGTGACCAACTCCGCGGAGATGGATGAGCGCCTGCTGTACTTTCAAGGCAATGTCGGTGCGGTGTCCTCACCTTTCGACGCCTACCTCACCGCCCGCGGCATCAAGACCTTGGAGGTCCGCATGGATCGCCACTGTTCCAATGCGCAGGCTGTGGCTGAGTTCTTGGAGTCCCGCCCAGAGGTCAAGCAGGTTCTTTACCCAGGCCTGCCCTCGCACCCGGGCCACGAGCTGGCGAAAAAGCAGATGCGCGGCTTCGGGGGAATGATGTCCGTGCGCTTCCACAGCGAGGAGCATGCCCGCCAGATTTGCCTCAACACCAAGCTCATCTCGCTTGCGGAGTCCCTCGGCGGCGTGGAGTCTCTCATCGAACACCCGCAGAACATGACGCATATCTCCGCGGAGGGCTCCGAGCTCGTCCCACCAGCAGACCTCGTGCGCATTTCCGTGGGTATCGAGTCCATCAATGACCTACTCACGGACCTGGAGCAGGCGCTCGACGCCCTTCACTAGCAACCTTGTAGGAGACTCACTATGACAGATACGGCACAACCGCTGAGGTCCTTCAGCGATGAGGTGGACGCAGCACGAGAGTTCTGGGCCTCATACTTCGACGCGATTCCAGTTCCATTTGCGAACGGTTCCGATGAACCTACCGAGGAGTTCATTCAATTCCTTCAAGGAACCCACCCTGAGTACCCGCAGGCCACCGTTGCGTCGAAAGGCGAAGACGTGGAAGCTTTCCTGAAGTCCTGCATGCACGAGCAGGACTTTGCCACCTTCGCTGGGTGGAACTCAGATGCCCTCAACGGCGACAGTCTTAACCGCGAAGAGCCAACGTTCAAGGAGTATCTCTGTGGCGCGGTCTTCGCTCCTTCTGATGCCCTTAAGAAGCGCATTAGTGCTGAATTTAAGGATGAGCGCATCGAGGAGAGCGCCGAGGCAATCAAGGAGGCATTTAGCGCGGAGGCTGCGGAGAGTGCCGCGCGCCTTACGCGAACCGTTCCGGAATCTTTGTCGGTGAAGCTAGATGGCGGCATCCAGCATATCCGTATTTTGTGGCTGCTAAAGAATCCAGCATATGGCGGAAATGACGTCATCAGGCTGGCACGTGAAGGAATGGAGGGCGTACCAAATAAAAAAGATGGGGGAGAGGCATTTACTCCCTTCATCAGGGATCAAGGCAATGTCGCGGCGCTGTTCTCGAATGACGTCGACAACGCTCGCTTGCCCTGGGACATTGCAGATGACAAAGGCTGGTATTTCGATCGCGCACGCTTTTACCTCTTCGATGACTGTGAAGAAAAAGAGCCTGTTTCGTGGAATGAGGTCATTCCGGAGCGTTCCGAATCGGGTGAGCGAGCAGGAGACATCGTGCGCATGGAGATGTTCCCCTACAGGACCAAAGCGTCTGGTGACATCCCCAAGGTCATCGAAAGCAACAACAAGAACGGACTTGTTCTACCGTCTCAGGAGCTCGTGTTTAGATGCCTCATCGCCTTCCTCAAAGAGGCTGAGCACGGCTACATTATTTGTGCCCGTGACCCGCAGCTATGGCGAGATGTTATCGGGGCTTTTATCGACGCGAACCCTTCTCTCGAAGTTGAAAAGGACGCAATCCTTGCGGCGTTTACGGGTCACGTATGGGAGTTCAAAGGGCAGAACGCGCACCTCAATGTGAAGAATTTGGTCCCTCCACTCGATAACCGCGTTGCGGACCTCCGACGGGTCTTTGACAGTCGGCCGTAACTAGCTCGTGGCCCCGAGAAGTGAGGCGGGGCCACGCGGCGGCTAGAGGGTGCTGAGGAGGGATCCGGCCGTGCGGTCGGTCTCCTGTAGCATGAGCGGATCCGTGCCCGGCATGGGGGAGATGGTGGTATCCGGCCACTGCGAATAGGTGGGGATACCGACGATGTGCAGGCGCGGGTCCTCGGTGCCGCCGGGGTTGACCACGCGGCGGTTCCATGTTGTTTCCGGCGAGCCGGTGGCCTGACCATGGTCGACGAACGCGCGAACACGCCCGTTGAGCGACACAGCAAGGGGATCGCCGGCGCGGCGGACGTCGGGGGAGTGCATCCAGGCGTCGATAAGCCAGGCGGAGGAAGCCTCGCCGTGCGCGGTGCGCAGCGTGAACTTATCACCGATCTCCAGCTGGGGGTGCTGGCCTAGGAAGGTGACGAGGCCGGCGTCGACAAGCGCGAGCAGCTGGCGGGTGCGGAAGAGCGGCGGGCCGGAGCCCACCATCTGCCCGAAGGCCATGAACTCCTTGTAGGTGCTGGTGCGGGACTCCCACGTCATCCGGCCTTCCGAACCGGCGATGGAGGAGGGCTTACGTGCGGCCGAGATGGCCCACAGCGCGGACTTCAGCGGGGAATCGGCGGCGGCGACGGCCTCGACGATATCGCGCGCCAAACCTTCGGCGATGTACTCGGTGACTTCAGTGCCCTTGAAATCCGCCAGCGGGTGCGCCCAGTGCGCTAGGTCGAGCGGCTCAGTCGACGCGCCTTCGAGCGCGACGCGCAGCTGGTCCGCCATGCCTGTCAGGTCGTCGGCATCCACCGCGGTGGCATCAATCGTGGCGAGGACATCCTCGAGCGGGCGCTGCAGGGCATCAGGGGATACACGGGCCTGGTTCTCGTAGTACTCGGCGTAGGCATCGCGCAGGATGTGCGGCAGCAGCTGCGTGCCAAAGTCCAGCTCCGCCTCCGGATCAAGCGCGGCGACTGCGGCGCGGAAGCGGGTCAGCGCGGCCTTCGGTGGCAGCGCGTGGTATTCCGACTTCGGGATATAAGGGTAGCCGCGGCCGGAGGAGACGATGAAGTGCGGCTCCTCACCGCTGGGCTCGTAGCGCAGCCCGGAGCGCGTGGAGGGATCCTCCACAAACTCACCACCGCGGTCGATGGTGAGCAGCGCCATGACGTCAAAGAATCCCATGCCTAAGCCGCGGACCAAGACCTTCTCGCCTGCGGGGACTGCAGACACCGGCTGTTCGACGGGGTTGTCTGGCCGCACCCAACGCAGGTCCGAGTGCGCAGCCTCCGCCAGGGGGCGTTCGGACTCGCTCAGCGCGGGTACCTGCCAGCCATAGGCCAGGACGGTGGCGTCGGCGGTGATGGTGGTGCCGTCGGAAAGCTCGATGGCGTCCTGCTCACCGCGCTCCTCCACGGACAGCGCGCGGGCGCGGTGCTGGACGACGTCCACGTTCTCCGGCAGCTGAGCCAGCGCCACCTCGAAAACCCACTCCAGATAGGCGCCGTAGAGCGCGCGGGAGGGGTTGGATTCCGGGCGGGTCTGCGCCAGTTCCTCGGCAAAAGAGTCGGCGAGCTCCTCGCGCGGCGGGTGGGAATCATAAAGCTCCAGCTTGGCAGGCGCGATGTCGGGGCGCTCTCCGCGCAAGAGCTGGATCCACTCGTAGAGGATGGGGCCCTCGAGGACCGGGGCGGTGGTGGTGGAGTTGGGCTCGGTGAACAGGGTGACCGCGCCGGCCAACGTGTTCATGCACAACGTGCGGGTTTGCTCGGTATCCCAAATGCGGCCAGCACCCAGCGGGGCATCATCGATGATGTGGAGGCGCAGGGGTGAATTAAGGGGGGTCGCGCGCAGGTGGGCTGCGAGGCGCTCGACCAGCGAGATGCCGCGCGGGCCGGCCCCGACGATGGCGATGGAGGGCATGTAAATCAACCTCGAACTTTTAGACTGTGCTGTCTAGTGGAATAATACCGGTCAGTATGCGTTGTGTTAAATCCGTAGACACAATTCAAACCGACTATCTACTCTCTGAAAGCATTACCGTGAAAACCCTACGCGCACTCGCCGCCACCCTGGCAGCAGCCCTCGCCTTAGCTGGCTGCTCCGCCGCGGACCGGCCGGACGGGGAGGAGAATGTCCTCACCTACCTGGAGCCGCAGTTCTTCCGCACGCTCTACCCGCCGGCCGCCGGCTTTTACCCCAATGGCGGCGTGGTTAACCAGCTGACCGATCGCCTCCTGTACCAAGACCCCGAGACCCTCGAGCTCTCGCCGTGGATCGCCACGGAGATGCCCAAGGTCAACGCGGATGCCACGGAATACACGTTTAATATCCGCACGGACGTCACCTACTCCGATGGCTCCCCGCTGACCGCCGAGAACGTCGTGGCCAACTTCGACCTCTTCGGGCGCGGCGATAAGTCCCGCACGCTGACCAGCTCAGAGCAGATTGCCAACTACGACCGCGGCGAGGTCGTGGACGAGGACACCGTGAAGTTCTACTTCACCCAGCCGTCCCCGGGCTTCCTCCAGGCCACCTCCGCCTACAACGCCGGCCTGCTCTCCGATTCCACGCTGGCCTTGGACAACGAGGGCTTTGGCCCCGGCAACGCGGTCAACGTCATTGGCTCCGGCCCCTTCGTTGTTGAATCGGAAGAAATCGGTACCGACCTCAAGCTCAAGGCTCGCGAGGACTACGACTGGGCCCCGCCGGCCGTGAAGCACCAAGGACGCGCGGAGATCGACGGCGTCCACTACATCCTCGCCGCCGAGGAATCCGTGCGCACCGGCGCCATCCTCTCCGGTCAGGCCGATATCGCCCGCCAGATCTCCGCCCCGCAGGAGTCGCTGCTGAAAGAACAAGGCGTTGACATCGTCTCGCGCGGCACCAACTCCATGAACAACCAATTCGCCTTCCGCTTCGACCACCCGCTGCTGCAGGACAAGCGCGTGCGCGAGGCCATTATCCACGGCGTGGACCGCGAGGAGATCCTCCGCGTGCTCTTCTCCGAGTCCTACCCGCTGGCCACCTCCACGGTGGCCAAGACCGGCCTGGCCTACAAGGACCAGTCCGCTGCCTACGGCTTCGATCCCGAAGAGTCCAAGCGGCTTCTCGACGAGGCCGGCTGGGAACCCGGGCCGGACGGCATCCGCGTCAAGGACGGCGAGCGCCTCGTCCTGCGCACCAATACCGCCTTGCCGCAGCCGCGTTCTAAGGAAGTCATGACCATGGTGCAGGACCAGCTAGGTGAGCTGGGCATCGGCATCCAAGTCAACGCCGGCGACCAGGCCACGCAGAACGCCGATGCCAAGGACGTCGACAAGGTGCAGATCTACCACTCGATGGTGGGCCGCGCCGACTATGACGTCATCACCTCGCTCTATGGCATCAACAACCGCGACGCCTTCCTCAACCAAGACGCGGAGGGCACCCCAATCGACGCGCACCTGCAGGAGCTTCTCGACGCCGTCCTCGACACCCCCGACAAAGAAGGCCGCATCAAGACCGCAGAAGAGGTCCAGGACTACATCACCGAGCAGGCCTACGTGCTTCCGCTCTTCGAGGAACCGGTGGTTTATGCTGTCCGGCCAGGAATTTCGGGCTTTAGCCCGGAATCGGTGGCGCGCCCCTGGTTCTACGAGGTCAGCATCGAGGCCGCGTCGAATGAGGAGGAGAAATAAATGACAACTCGCCAGATTTTCAGCCGCATTGGGCAAGCCCTCCTCGTGCTGCTCATTACTTATACCGTGGCCTTCCTGCTCCTGTCGGCGCTGCCGTCGGATGCCGTGCAGTCGCGCTTCGGCGACCCCGCTCTGGGCCTATCCCAGGCGGAGATTGACGCCATCAGGGAGGAGATGGGCGTCGACAAGCCGCTCGTGGTGCAGTACTTCACCTCCCTGGGTGGCTTCCTCACCGGGCACTTTGGCAATTCCACGCAGTCGGGTGCCCCGGTAGCTACGCTGCTTGCCGACGCCCTTCCCCACACCCTCATCCTCGCCGCTTGCGCCATCGGCTTGGCGCTCATCGTGGCCGTGCTTGTGGCCTTCCTGGCCACACTGCCGGGGCTCGGCGGCATCGGTTCTTTCTTCCGAGGCCTGCCTTCCTTCATGGTCTCGCTGCCAGGTTTCTGGATTGCCATCCTGCTTATCCAGTTCTTCTCCTTCCAGCTGGGCTGGGTGCGGGTCATCGAACCCGGCAGCGTGGAGGGCCTCATCCTGCCGACCTTGACGCTGTCGGTGCCCATGGCCGCGCCGTTGATTCAGGTGTTGATCCGCTCCATCGATGAGACACAATCCCGGCCCTTCGTCCAGGCGGTGCGCGCACGCGGCGCCTCGGAGTCCTGGATCTTCTGGCGCACCGTCCTGCGCAATTCGCTGCTGCCCACCTTGACCATGGCGGGCTTGCTCTTCGGTGAGCTCGTCGGCGGTGCCGTGGTGACTGAGACCGTCTTTGGTCGCACCGGCTTGGGCTACATGGTGGCCCAGGCCGTGGCGAACCGCGATACCCCGGTTCTGCTGGCCGTGGTTCTCATCGCCGCCACCTCTTACATCATCATCAACCTCGTGGTGGATTTGCTCTACCCGGTGCTGGACCCGCGCCTGCGCGCCGGCACCCCGGAGCGTGCGGCCCGCCGCAGCACAGATTCCGCCACCACCTCGGCCGCTACTTCGGAAAGGACGGTGCGCTCATGAGCATGACGCACACCAAACCGCTGCGTTCTACACGGGCGCCGCGCCGCCACCCCTCCAACCCGTGGCTCGCGCCGGGTTCCCTCATCGCCATCGTGATCCTCGTGATCGCTTTCCTGGCCGCACTCTTCCCGAGCTTGTTTACCTCGGCTGACCCCTATGCGGGCACCGATGTGGCCCTGTTGCCGCCGGGGGAGTCCGGCCACCTTATGGGAACGGACGCGGTGGGCCGCGATCTCTACGCGCGCATCGTTTATGGTGCCCGCCAGTCGCTGCTCGGCGCGCTGATCGCCGTGGCCGTCGGTCTCGTCGTCGGCACGCTGATCGGTCTTCTCGCCGGCTCCCTGCGAGGAGCGGTGGATAGCGTGCTCATGCGCGTGGTCGACGTGCTGCTGTCCATCCCCGGCATCCTGTTATCGCTGTCGATCATCATCGTGCTGGGCTTCGGCTCCGTGCAGGCAGCGGTGGCCGTCGGCGCGACCTCGGTCGCGACCTTCGCCCGTTTGGCTCGCTCCCAGGTGATCACCGTGGCCAGTTCGGACTACATCGAGGCCGCGTACGGCGCGGGCGCCACCCACGCCACGGTGCTTTTGCGACACATACTTCCCAATTCACTCACCCCTGTGATCGCCCTGGCCACCCTCCAGTTTGGCACCGCGATCCTGCAGCTGTCCATCCTCGGCTTCTTGGGCTACGGTGCTCCGCCGCCGACCCCGGAGTGGGGGCTTATCATCGCCGAGGGCCGCGACTTCATGGCCACCGCCTGGTGGCTCATCATCCTGCCCGGCATTGCGCTGGTCGCCGTGGTGATGTCCGCCAACCGCCTGTCCCAGAACTTCCCTGTGGAGGCCTAAAATGACTGTTTCAAAGAATGCAGCACAGCCCCTGCTCAGCGTGCGGGATCTGAACGTTTCCTATTCCACCGCAGGTGGTGACGTTCCCGCCGTGCAAGGCGTTAACCTCGAGGTTCGCCCAGGACAGATGACCGCCATCGTGGGCGAGTCCGGCTCCGGCAAGACC
>NZ_KV817292.1:12787-17410 GCF_001814605.1 Corynebacterium sp. HMSC074C01
CATCGTGGGCGAGTCCGGCTCCGGCAAGACCACCTCCGCTATGGCAGCCATCGGTTTGCTGCCCTCGAATGCCACTATCGATGCCGGAACCATCACCTTCGATGGCCGCGATATCACCTCGCTGCGCCGCCGCGAGTGGCGTGAGCTGCGGGGGCGGCGCATCGGGCTTATCCCGCAGGACCCCAATAACTCCCTCAACCCGGTGCAGACCATCGGCGCCTCGGTGGAGGAGGGGCTGCGCATCCACAAGGTCGGCACCGCGGCCGAGCGCAAGGCTAAGGCACTGGAACTCCTGGAGCGCGTCGGCATTGATGACCCTGAGCGCCGCTATCACCAGTACCCGCACGAGCTGTCCGGCGGCATGAAGCAGCGCGTGCTCATTGCTGCCGCCGTGGCGCTGGAGCCCGACCTCATCATCGCCGATGAGCCCACCTCCGCGCTCGACGTCACCGTGCAGAAGATCATCCTCGATCTCCTCGACGATATGCGCGCGGAGCTCGGCATGGGCATCCTCTTCATTACCCACGACCTCGCCGTGGCCGGTGACCGCGCCGACCGCGTCGTGGTCATGGAGTCCGGCCAGCTGCGCGAGGAGGGCCTGGCCGCCACGGTGCTGACGAACCCGCGCCACGACTACACCAAACGCCTGCTTGCCGACGCCCCCTCTCTCACCGTCGCCGACGCCGGCACATCCGCTCCACGCAGTACCGCCAAGCCTGACGCCCGCACACTCACCGACGCCGGCGCCAGCACAGCAACCACCGGCGCCGCTGCGAAGGCTGGTGCAACCGCTGAACGCGCTTCTTCTGTTTCCCACGGCGCGGCGACTGGCGAACCCTTGGTGCGCGTTGAAGGCCTGACCCAGCGCTTCGGTGATTTCACTGCGGTCGATAACATCTCCTTCACCGTGGCCAAGGGCTCGACCCACGCCATCGTGGGCGAGTCCGGCTCCGGCAAGACCACGACGGGGCGCAGCATCGCCATGTTCAACACCCCGACTTCCGGCAGCATCACCGTGGGCGGACGCGACATCGTGGGCCTGCGCGGTAAGGCCTTGCGCGAAGAGCGAAACAACATCCAGCTGGTCTACCAGAATCCTTATGGCTCGCTGGACCCCAAGCAGACGATTGGCCAGACGGTGGCGGAGCCGCTGCGGAATTTGAAGGGCACGCGTGCAAGCGCGGCCAAGGAAAAGGCCAAGGAGTTCTTGGACCTGGTAGCTCTCAACCCGGATTATTATGACCGGCGCCCGCGCGAGCTCTCCGGCGGTCAGCGCCAGCGCGTGGCCATCGCGCGCGCCATGATTGTGGAACCCGAGTTGGTCATCCTCGACGAGGCCGTCTCCGCCCTCGACGTCACCGTGCAGGCCCAGATCCTGCGGCTGCTTTCCCGGCTCCAGGAGGAGCTTGGCCTGACCTACATTTTCATCTCGCACGACCTGGCGGTGGTCAACCAGATCTCCGATACTGTCTCGGTGCTCTCGAAGGGCCAGCAGGTGGAATGCGGCCCCACGGCCGAGGTCTTTAGCAACCCACAGTCACCGTTTACCCGGAAGCTCATCGAGGCCATCCCCGGCTCGCGTTACCGCGCCGGCGACCTCAACCTGGGCCTGTAGCCTGGGGCCGGAAAAGAAAGGATTAGATCATGGCAGACATCATTAACCTAGTAGCGGGGGTCGAAGGGGACGTCGCTCAGCTGCGCGAGCGTCGGCCCGAAGCCAAGGAGAACGCGCAGGCCTCCTTCGTCGCGCTCCTCGAGCCTTCAGCGCCCGGCACGTTCAGCTTTGCGGAGCGCTACGCCATCGCTACCTTTGTGGCGGGCGTGTACCAGGCGGCGCCTGCCGTCGACTTTTACTCCGACTTGCTGGCGGAGGAATCGGAGGAGCTCGCTGCAGAAGTTGCCCGCGCGGTGGAGCGCGGCATCACCACCGGCCCCTATATCGATGGCGGCTTCGTGCTTTTCGACGGCTCCCCGCGCCTTGCCGCCGCCCTCGACTTCGCCCACCTTCTGGTCTTCCACCCCAAGGACGCCTCCCCGGCCGCGATTGGTCACCTGCAGGCGGCCGGGTGGTCCAACGATGACATCGTGACGCTGGCACAGCTCATCAGCTTCCTGTCCTTCCAGCTGCGCGTGGCGCACGGCTTGTCTGTGCTGGCCGGTACCGCGCAGCCCGCGCCCGTGACTGAGGCGCCGCGTCCCACCCAGACCCCGGAGTGGGTGCCGGGGGAGGGGACGTTGGTGCCGGACGTCGTCAAGCCGCAGGGCTTCGTGGCGCACTCGCTGGGCTGGAAGCCCTGGGTGCCGCCGCAGCCGAAGGAGGAGTTCACAGACGCGCAGCGCGATGCGCTGATTAAGCCCGAGCGCATCGATATGGAGTACTTCCGCCTGCTCGCCCGCGACCCGGCAGCGCTCAAGGCTCGCACGCTCACGGACCTGGACATCTTCTACAACACCGACGGCGGCCTCGGCCGCGCCGAGCGTGAGCTGGCCGCCACGGTGGTATCGCGTCTGAATGGTTGCGAGTACTGCGCGTCGGTGCACCAGCAGCGCGCAAAGGAAGAGGGCGGTGACGCCGCGGCGATTGACCGTTTGCTCGAGGAAGGCGTTTCCGCTGACCTGGGCTCGGCGCAGTGGTCCGTCATCCGTGATGCCGCCCTGGCCCTGACCGAGTCTCCCTTTGCGTTTGGCGCCTCCCACGTGTCTGGTCTCCGCGAAGCCGGTTTCGATACGCTGGCAATCATCGACGTCATCAACTCCTCCGCGTTCTTCAACTGGGCAAACCGCCTGATGCTGACGCTGGGGGAGCCCGATGTGCCGAAGCGCTTCCGCTAAACGAAGGAGGAATAATCATGGTGAAGACTGCTGTTGTGACCGGGGCAACCGGTGGAATGGGCGTGGAGATCATCAAGGACCTTGCCCGAGACCACCGCGTGTATGCACTGGGTCGGCGAGCCGGGGAGCTGCCGGAGGCGGAGAACATCGTGCCGGTGGAAATCGACCTGCTGTCGCTGCTCGACGGCACCGCGCTTCCCACCGAGCTGGCTTCGCTGGAGCGCGTGGACGTGCTCGTGCATGCGGCGGCTAGGGCGGACAAGCACTCGGTAGAAAGCGCTAGCCCTGAGGATTGGCGCGCGCAGATGGACCTCAACGTGCACGTTCCGGCAGAGCTGACCCGCCAGCTGCTGCCTGCGCTGCGCGCAGCGGAAGGGCTTGCGGTGTTCATCAACTCCGGCGCCGGCATCCACTCCTACGGCGACAATGTCATTTATGCTGCTACGAAGCACGCTTTGTACGCGCTTGCCGACGGTCTCCGCCTCGGCGAGCTCGGCATCCGCGTTTCCACCGTCGCGCCGGGCCCGACGGATACCCCGATGTTGCAGGGACTGCAGGACTATAACCCGGAGCACGTCATTGCCCCTGTGGAGGTGGCGAAGGCTATTCGCGCCACCGTTGATGCTGGTCCGACGACGCAGCTCACTGAGATCCGCGTGCGCCCACGCATTGAGCTGAACCAGCGCAAGTAGGTGGCGAGTTTTCGCTCAAGATGCGAAAAACCCAGCACACGGTACAGTTATGAGACGTGTCCACCTATCAACGCCGCCGCCCCGCCTATTTGGTGATCGCGGATTCGCTGCGGAGCAAGATTGAATCCGGGGAACTAAAGCCGGGGGACCGTTTCCCCACGGAGCGGGAATTGGTACAGGAATACAAGGTGGCGCGCATGACAGTGCGCCACGCGCTGGACATCGTCCAGATTGAGGGACTTATCGACCGCAAGCGCGGGCGCACCGGCGGCACCTTCGTGCGTGCCACCCCGCCGACGCTGAGCCTGACGAGTGGGCGCAGTGCCCTTGACCAGTTGCGTGAGCATGGTCTCGACGTTGAGGTGCGGGTGCTGTCGCTAACGTTGATTGAGGCACCTGGGCACCTCGCTTCCGCCTTCGGGATTGAGGAAGGCGATTCCGTGTGGGAATGCCGTGCGGTGCAGTTGACCGAGGGCTCGCCCATCATGGCCTCCACCCTTTTTATCCCGCAAGCCTTGGCCCCGGACCTCGCGGAAGAGGACGTCCAAAAGCCACTGATTGCGCTGTTGACGGACCTTGGTCTGGCACCCGTATTTAAGCGTGATTCCCTCGTGGCTGCCACGGCTCGCACGGAGGAACAGAAGGCATTGGGCGTGGGGCGCAACCAGCCGGTTTTGCGCATTACACGAACTGTCAAGGCGGAGGGCGGCGTCGTAGCCGCCCAGTTGGAAGAGACCCTGCGCCCTGATGCGGTCACGGTGGAGGTCGTCATCGGCGAGGATCCCACGCCGCCCCTCGACTAACCCCCTCTGGCCTTCGCCCCAACGCGTTCAGCCGCCGCAAGGCTCGGCCCGCTCGAGCCGCATTAGTGCACGACAGCAAACCCGTCAACCATTTTCCGGTTGGTGGGCTTCGCTCTTTAAGGGCTTAACCCTCAGCGGCAAGCACGTGAATTGTGCTCAAGGATCGCCGATATGCCCGCGTGCCTTGATGTGGTCCGCGGGTGGCAGTGCTGTCACTGGTGGTTAGCTGTTGCCTTTCTGCTTGTGTTGTGTTTGGTGGCTGGGGTGTTAGCTGCTGTCGGGTGGTTCCTCTGGTG
>NZ_KV817293.1:0-1885 GCF_001814605.1 Corynebacterium sp. HMSC074C01
GTGTTGTCGAGGGTGTTGGCGACTTTGTCTGCGTCTTGCTTTGCGCTCGTAGCGGACTTGGCCGCATTCTGCTCCGACGTGGCCGCCCTTGACGCGCTAGATGATGCCGACGTGGCGGAGGACCTAGCCCCACTAGCAGACGAGGCCGCATTCGTCTCAGACTTCTTCGCGTTGCTTTCTGCTGTTTCAGCGCGGGTAGCACCGTCTTGGGCTTTCTTCGCGTTCGCTACTGACGTGTCTACAAGCTCAACAGCCCTAGCGGCGAGTTTCTCAATCTCCCGCTTCGTGGCATCATCAGCCACCTTCGCGGCACTCACCACCTGGCGCAGCGTCTGCGTGGCCGCGTCACCGACAAGGATGGGGATTGTGTCCACCGCACGGCCCTGACTAATGAGGGCCAGCACGGCAGGCCCCGGCACTGCTGTGAACGTGACTTCTCCACCTGTGACGGGGAAACGGTCATTCCCTGTTGTGACCACGCCTTCTAGGTGGGTGCGTACTTTGGGGGCACGTACCCACACCTCCGAAACTTGCGCCGCACGCGACGACACAAACATAAGATTACCTTTAATTGTTGGCATTAGACCTCCTCAATCCAAGTACCGGTAAGCTCCGCACTCTTCATACGGCGAGCGCCCGAAGTCAGGGCGTTCGAATACACATCAACGCTGATAGTTTCCCCGGGGTTAATCGTGGCGTTCGAAACCGTGATAGACATCCATTGCTCCCCGTTGCCTAGGAACGTCAGCGGGCCCAGCTGTGTCTTGTTGTACGTCTTCAAAATACGGTCACCGGCACGGATACGGATACCGTAATTATCGTCATACGTTGCTGCTGCCCAGGTGACCTTCAACCGCAGGGTGGCCTGGCGGGCGGTCTTGGTGGGGGCGGGGTAGTTCATTATGTTCTGAAAAATACCGCGTGATATGTCACGACTACCAACGGATTTATCAACCGTGACCTGGCGCTTCGAGGCAGCAGCCCAGCGGGCGAAAATATAAACAATGCCGGATGTGGCACCGACAGTAAACGAATTAGCATTTGGCTCAAGCGTGCGAATAATATTGTATTTCTGTTCGATTACAGTATCGCCAAGCGAAGACGCTCCGTCGCTCCTGTACCACTGCACGTTAAACACGCTTCCGCCCACCATATCGGTGAGCGTGATTTGCCACCCCGGTTCCCCATCGCTTCGTTTCCTCACGGTGATATTAGGGTCTGACGTGCCCGCCGGGGTTGCCATAATCTCCCGGATACGGCCCTGGGACTCCGCTACGATCTGCTGCTGAATCGCGGTAATCTGCTCGATTTGCTCAGTCTGCTGGGCGTCAAGCTGCTCAGTGAGCCTGCGGAATTCCTCGTTCTGATTATTGATTTCAAGCTGCTGCGCTTGGAATTTAGCCGCGGCATCATTGATTTTCTGCTGCTGCTCATTCCACGCATCCTGCGACACCCACTTGATGTTGTTGACGTCGTTGTACGCGGACAGTGCGGCCAGGGTGAGGCTCGCGGACTGGTTGAACAGGTTCTGATTCTCCTCAGACCAGAAAGCAACCACCTTTTTTGTGGCCTCGTCAGTGGAATTTCCGGCCTCGTCAATGAGCCTGCCGTAGACTTCCAACTCCGTGGTAAACGACTCCGACAGGTCGCTAATCGCTTTCTGGCGGGCGCGGGACTCCTCCGACACAGCCAAAGACCGAGCCTGCGACTCATTTGCAATCTGCTGGGACAAGTTGCTGAAGGCATAGCTCATGTTCTCATTGGTTCGCGTCTCCTGCTCCGCCATAGCAGAAGATAAACCAATAGCCGTGTCCTCTAGCCGCGCTTCCAACTGGCCGCGCAGGTCTGTGCCAGCCTTTTCACGCGCCTTTTGTTCCTGGCGCAA
>NZ_KV817294.1:0-28038 GCF_001814605.1 Corynebacterium sp. HMSC074C01
TCACCCCGCTACGCACCCCGAAACCGGAAGAGCCCATTAATCCACTAAGGCTGGCCGAGACGAAGATTGTGAGCATGCTGTGAACAGTGAGGTGACAGCTTTCTAGGAACCAACCAATCAAGCACCGATGGTGCGGGCGATGGTCTGGTCCCAACTCAGCTTCATCTGGTGGGAGAAGAGGTTGAAGGTGTGCGAACCCTGGGGGCTGAAGTAACGGTTCACGCGCACCCCGGCGTTGCGGGCGTTGCGGGTGAATTCCTCCGAGCACTGGTTGGCCACCATCTCTACCACGCGGGGGCCGAGCCACTGGGCCGGGTTGTTGGTGCCATCGATGGGGCCCGGGGTACCGGAGGCCGAGCCTACGAAGACTTCGACGTCGCGCAGGCGTCCGGGGTTGGCGTTGGGGTCGTGCTCGAACCACTGCGGGGAGCCCGGCAAGCCCCATGCATTGAAGGAGGAGCCGCCGCCGTAGGCGATCATTGCGGTGGAAGTGGGGAATCCAATCGCGCCGGAGCGTACCGGGCAGCCGGAGTAGGAAGCCGCGGCCTTGTAGCGCTGTGGGGCGTGGCCGGCGATGTCGAGTGCAGCGCCGCCGGTGGAGGAAATGCCGCCGATGGCGTCGCGGCCGGTGCCGTGGAATTCGGCGTCGATCAGCGGGGGCAACTCAGCGGTCATGTAGGTGTTCCACTTGTTGACACCCAGGATAGGATCCTCGGCATTCCAATCGGTGTAGAGAGAGTAAGCGCCGCCAAGCGGCATCACCACGTTGACGTTCTTGCCCACGGCCCAATGGCGGATATCGGAGTGCGTCATCCAGTTCATGCCGGCCTGGCCGCCCTCCACGCCGGGCAGCAAGTAGAAGGAGGGGCGCGGCTTATCGCCCTCGGGGAGCAAGACGTTATTAGAAATCACCGCACGGTTGGTCGGGGACCACACGTCCACCACCCAGTGGTTGCCACCCATGTGGCGCTTCGCGGTGATGAAAGGCTTGTCACCCAGCCAGGGCTGCGGGTTGGTCACGCGCGAGGAAACCTCACCGATGGTGCTGGATTGGGCGGAGGCGGAGCCAATGCCTGCCGACGCCGCCCCCAGTGCCACCATGGCAGCTGCGAACAGCGCCGCGGCGCGGCGAGAACGTGAGACATAGGAAAACATAACGAGTGTAGTTTACGTTGTTAACTCTGCCGAACTGCAAATATCGGCAGAAAACCTGGCGAAAACTTTCGCTCAACCCTTGTCCGCCGCAATGCTCGGCCGTATAGTTACGGGTACGTAAGTTTTGGGGGTGAATGCGTTATTCGCATGACCTGCATTTCAGATAAGGCAAGGGCCATCACTATGAACGCACCCAGTGCTCACATATCTTCCCCGCAAGATTCGCCAGTTGCAGAAAGCGCTATGCGCGATCACAGCACTATGGAGCAGCGCATTCAGCGCACCTACTGGATGGCGGACCGCGGCCCGCGCCCACTAACGCGTGGCTGGGGGCACTTCTTCGCGGCCATTGCCTCCCTGATCGCATCGACGGTTTTGATTACCTTTGCGTGGATGACGCTGCCGTGGTGGCAGGGGCTAGCGGTGACGGTTTATGGCGTCGGCGTGGTTGGTCTCTTTACGGTCTCGGCGTTGTACCACCGCTGGCCGTGGGTATCTATGCGCGCGGTGCAGTGGTGGCGGCGTGCTGATCACGCAACGATTTCGGTGTTCATTGCGGCGACCTACACGCCGCTGTGCGCCATCGTGCTGGACCCGACGCAGGCGCTATGGATGCTGGCTGCTGCGTGGGTGGGCGCCATCATGGGTGTTGTCTTGAACTTGGTGTGGATTAATCACCCACGGTGGCTGGACGTGGTGGTCTATCTCGTGTTGGGCTGGCTCATCCTGCCTCTGTTGCCGAATCTGTGGCAATCCGCTGGACCGGCCGTGGTGTGGCTGCTGTTCGCAGGTGGGGTGGTCTACTCGTTGGGTGCGTTGATGTACGGCTTTAAGTGGCCGGGGCGCAACGCGCGCTGGTATGGCTACCACGAACACTTTCACACCGCGACGATTGCCGCGGCGGTGGTGCACATGGTAGCCATCTGGATGGTTGTTGCGGGCTAGCCGAACGGGAGGGGGATAGCTTTATGGGCGCTATGGAAGGAGCCTATTCGGAGTTGGTGAGGTCCTCAGCGAGCGGGTACTCGACGACGAGGCCCTGGCAGAGTACACGTGCGTTAGGGTTGCCATCCCACGTGGGGTTGAAACCAACAGCGTGCAGCGCTTCGACGAGTAGCTCGCCAACGGCCACAGGTGTGCTGAGCTCGGCATCGGTTTTCATCGTGCCGAAACCGAAGAAGAGGTCTCCGGTATGGATCAGCCTGTCGACGTCCTGCATGTGGCAATAAACATATCCTGCGGCACCGTCTTCTTCCGCCATTTCGGCGCCGCACTCAGCGCCGTCGGAGGCGTCCCACCCCTCGTCAAAGCTGAAAGCTAGGTTGCGCTGTCGCAGTTCACCCCGAAGGGTGTCGAGGCGCTGTGCGTCTGCGGACTTCTCTGTGACCTTATGTGCGTACTCAGCGGCAACTTCGTCGATGATGGCATCGAAGTCTTCCGGGAAGGGATCCGTGCGCACTGTCGTCCACTCGGAAGGATCGTCGAGAAGCTCAATGAAGTCATTGTGAATGTCCTGGCGTGAATGGCCGTGGCACAGATGAAGCGAGATGTCGTTGCGGAGGGTGCCGGAAACCAAGAGGTCATCGGAAGGCGGGAAGGAACTGGAGAACATGGCGTGTGAGGTAGTCATGCTTGTGGATGTTAAATGCGTGATACTGCGCGTGACTGAAAGACAGGGAGGGCACCCCGCCAGGTGGCGGAAGTGCCCTCAGCATGCGTGGAGTGGCTAGACGTGGAGCGGATCCACACCGGCCTCGGTGAGCATCGGGATGTTGTGGACCTCAGGCGGGACGCCGAAGGCATCCACGAGAACGACGGACCACGGTGCCAGCGAATCAACAAGGTCGTTGATGGCGGCGCGGGCAGCCTTGATGCGGCCAGCCGGGATCAGGTTGTGCTCCTGGTACCAGCCCGCGTGCTGAACCAAGGTGTCGAAGACGAAGAGGTGGCGTAGCTGCTCAAAGACCTGGCGCGCCAGCGAACCTTCCTCAAGACGCTCCTCTGCCTCAATCATGGCCTGGACCAACAAAGTATCCACACGAGCCCAGCCGGCGGCGATGAGGTGATCCTGGCACTGGTCAACGATGGCAGCAGCCTGCACCTTATCGGCCTTGCGGGCCGGCTGGATGCGGCGCACGAGGGAGAAGAGGATGGACTGGGCGCGGTCGTCGATCAGCTTGGCCTGGTAGGTGGCGTCGAAAAGCGAAGCCTCAGAGGGATTCACGCGGTCCACCAGGCTTTGCAGGCGGGTGGTGAATCCATAGCGGCGACGAACCACATCGGTGGCGGTGGAGGCTGCGTACTTCACGGTGTCCCACGGGCTCATGTCATTCATCGCGCGGCCATAAGCGGTGAGCAGGTTCTTGCCCACCATCTGAATGAGCACCGTGTTATCACCCTCGAAGGTCGCGAAGACATCGGAATCGGCGCGGTAGGTGGTCAGGCGGTTCTCTGACATATAGCCGGCGCCGCCGCAGGCCTCGCGGCATTCCTGAATGGTGCGTGTAGCGTGCTGGGTCTGTGCAGTCTTGATGGCTGCGGCCAGAGACTCCATCTCGCGAGAGGCGAATTTCTGCTCTTCGGTCGGTTCCGTCACAGACCAGGTGCCAGCCTCGTGCTGATCGGTTTGCTCCTGGTAGCGCTCCAGAATCTGGTTGTAGAGCAGGTGCAGTGCGTACGTACGGGCCAGCGGAATGAGTAGGCGGCGGCGGTGCTGACGGTGCTCGATGAGGCGCTTTTCCGCGCCGGTGGCGCCTTCGAACTGGCGGCGGCGGTTGGCGTAGCGAATCGCAATGTCCAGGGATGCCTCGGTGGCGGCACCCGCTGCGCCGGATACGCCGATGCGGCCGCGGATGAGAGTGCCCAGCATGGTGAAGAAGCGAGCATTCTTGGACTCGATGGGGGAGGAGTACTTGCCGTTCTCGTCCACATCGGCGAAGCGGTTGAGCAGGTTTTCGCGCGGCACGCGGACCTTGTCGAAGCGCAGGGTGCCATTATCGACGCCTACCAAACCACCCTTGTGGCCATGATCGCCCAAGGTAACGCCTGGCAGCTCCTTGCCTTCTCCATCGCGGATGGGGACGATGATGGCGTGGACGCCGTGGGAGCGGCCGTCGCTATCCGGGGTGATGAGCTGGGTGAAGACGACGGCCGCGCGGCCATCCTTGGCGGCGTTACCGATGTAGTTCTTCACCGCGGAATCGGAGGGGGTGTTGATGATGAACTCATCGGTATCCGGGTCGAAGGTGGCGGTGGTCTCGAGGGATTGCACATCGGAACCATGGCCGCGCTCAGTCATGGCGAAACAGCCCGGCAACTCCAGGCTGGCGGCCTTCTCAACCCACTTGAGGTGGCGCTCGGTGCCTAGCTGATCCAGCGCTCCACCCCACAGGCCCCACTGCACACCGGACTTAATCGCCAGCGAACCGTCGACCCACGCCAAGCCCTCGAGGGTGAAGGTGGAGAGATTTGGCTTGCCGGCACCGCCGTTGGCGCGGCGCAGGCCGTGGTTGAATCCGCCGAAGTCACGAACCTTGGAGAGGTTCTCAAAGGTGTGTAGGCGCTGCTCCGCCATGGGCAGATCCGGGTTCGGGAAGAGCGAAGGATCGTTGAGGAAGGTGCGCAGCTCCTGGCGGAAGGCGGCGTGGGGGCCGTCGAGAAGCGCGGCAAGCTCGGTGGCGACGGAAGGCTTGGGGGTGGTGGGCAGGCGGTGTGGGCTGCGGGCCTCGGCCTTGGGGGCGTCGGTGGAGGCCTGGTTGTTGAGCTCTGGGGAGACGGGTTTCTTGTCCGAGGAGGACTTGGTGAGTGCCATGGTGGGGTCCTTTCTGGGAGGGAAGTTTTTAGCGCTCGACGATGCCCGCGACACCCTGGCCGCCGGCGGCGCAGATGGAAATGAGGGCGCGTCCGCCGCCGTTTTCTTCAAGAATCTTGGCGGTGGTGGCGAGGATGCGGGTGCCGGTGGCGGCGAAGGGGTGGCCGGCAGCAAGGGAAGAGCCCTTGACGTTGAGCTTGGCGCGGTCGATGGGGCCCAGCGCGGACTGCAGGCCGAGGCGCTCGCGGCAGTAGGTTTCGTCCTCCCACGCAGACAGGGTGGCGAGTACCTGGGAGGCGAAGGCTTCGTGGATCTCGTAGAAATCGAAATCCTGCAGGCTCAGATTGTTGCGCTCCAGCAGGCGAGGAACCGCGTAGGTAGGGGCCATGAGTAGGCCATCTGGGCCGTGGACAAAGTCGACGGCCGCGGTTTCGGAATCCACCAGGAAGGCGCGGGGCTCGATGTTGTGCTCAGCCGCCCACTCTTCAGAGCTGAGGAGAGCGACGGAGGCGCCGTCGGTCAGCGGCGTGGAGTTGCCTGCTGTCATCGTCGCCTGTGTGCCGTGCTGCTCGGCATCGCGTTTACCAAAGACCGGCTTGAGCTTGGCTAGGGACTCCAGGGAGGAATCCGGACGCAGGTTGGTATCGCGATTGACGCCGAGGAAGCCGGTGGTGAGGTCATCGAAGAAACCCTCCTCCCAGGCCTTGTGGAGGTTCTGGTGGGAGGCGAGTGCCAGCTTGTCCTGGGCTTCGCGGCTGACGTTCATCTCGCGGGCGGTGATGGCGGCGTGGTCACCCATGGAGAGACCGGTGCGGGGTTCGCCGTTCTGCGGCTGTTCCGGGGCCAGCTGCGACGGGCGGATGGAGCCGATGAGCTGGGCGCGCTGCGCGGCCGTCTTGGCGCGGGTGAGATTGAGTAGTGTGCGGCGCAGCGTGTCATTGACAGCCAGCGGGGCATCCGAGGTGGTGTCCGTGCCTCCTGCGATGCCGGCGGAGATCCGGCCTTGGGCAATGGCATCACCGACGTGGATAGCTGCCGCAAGAGAAGTGCAGCAGGCCTGCTGCATATCGAGTGCTGGGGTGGTCGAGTCGAGCGCGGAACCGAGGACCGACTCGCGGGTCAGATTGAAATCGCGGGAGTGCTTGAGCACAGCGCCGGCGGCGACGAGGCCGAGGCGTTCGTCGTGAAGCCCGTAACGTGCGACGAGTCCATCCAACGCACTGGTGAGCATGTCTTGGTTGGACGCGTGGGCGTACTGCTTATTGGAGCGAGCAAAGGGAATGCGGTTACCGCCGAGGATGGCTACGCGGTGCGGGGGGTTGGTCATTGAAAACTCCTTCGCGAGTGGTCTGGTGCGAATCGTCCCAGCGGGAGGGGGGGGGAGCAACCCGACTGTTCATTTCGCGTCACAACTAAAGTGATATTGTTAGTTCTATCACTCAATTAACTAACCTTGCAACCAGCTCAACAAAGCTCGCAAGGTTGTGAAGAATCGAGAAAGGAACATGCCAGCCTATGCCGAACGTCACATTTGCTGAGAAGCTCATCAACTCACCGCTCGCCGCCAAAGCAGGAGTACCCCAAGGCCACCCCCTGCGTCGCCACAAGGCTGGGGAACCAGCGCTCGATGGCCCCATCGTCATTGGCGGCCAGGGGCGCATCGCTGAGTTTCTGAGTTCCCAGCTAGCCGTGGACTACCAGGTCATCAATGCTTCCGCGGAGGCGAAGCGCGCCGCCCTCGTCTTCGACGCCACCGGCCTGGACACCCCCGAAAAGCTGCGCGAGCTCTATGATTTCTTCAACCCGCAGATGCGCAACCTCCTGCCGTGCGCGCGCTTGGTGGTCGTCGGCACCACCCCGGAAGCTGCGGACACTATCGACGCCCGCATTGCCGCCCGTGCCCTCGAAGGATTCACCCGTTCCCTGGCCAAGGAAATGCGCAAGGGCGGCACCGTAAACCTGGTCTGGGCAGACCCTGCTGCCACCGCAGAGGTGGAGTCCACGCTCCGCTTCTTCCTTTCTGGGAAGTCGGCCTTCGTGGACGGGCAGGTTGTGCGCGTCAGCGCCCAGGGACACGATTCCCCGGCAACCAATGGCGAAGTGCAGAACTGGGAGCAGCCCCTTGACGGGCGGTTGGCGGTGGTGACTGGTGCGGCCCGCGGCATCGGCGCCACCATTGCTGAGGTGCTGGCGCGCGATGGTGCGAGCGTCATCTGCATCGACATCCCGCAGGCCAGCGAGCACTTGGCCAAGACCGCGAACAAGGTCAAGGGCACCGCGCTGCCTCTCGACGTCACCGACCCCCAGGCCGCCGACAAGATTGCCCAGCACGCGCAGGAGCGCCACGGCCGAGCCATCGACGTCATCGTCCACAACGCCGGTATTACCCGCGACAAGCTTATGGCCAATATGAATGAAGGCCAGTGGGATGCTGTCCTGGCCGTTAACCTTCTGGCGCCGGTGCGCATCACCGAAAACCTCCTGGAGTCTGGCTCCCTCGCGCCGGGTGCCGCAGTGATTGGTGTGTCCTCCATGGCGGGTATTTCCGGCAATCGCGGCCAGACGAATTACGCCACCACTAAGGCCGGAATCATTGGGCTGGTCGACGCCCTGCGTCCCGTCCTCGCTGAGAACGGCTCCACCATCAACGCAGTGGCGCCGGGCTTTATTGAAACCGCCATGACCGCGGCGATGCCGACCGGCCCGCGCGAGATCGGCCGCCGCCTGAACTCACTGCAGCAAGGTGGCTTGCCTGTCGACGTCGCCGAGACCGTCGCCTTCTTCGCCTCGCCGGCCTCCGCCGCGGTGAGCGGCAACACCGTCCGCGTTTGCGGCCAGAACCTCATGGGAGCCTAAATGAACGTCACCACACTCAACGAGATTCCAGATCTTCCTGCGCTCTATCGCAAACTCACGGTGGGTGCGGTGCCCATCCCCGGGCTGGGGGCAGGCAAGCGCAAGGTCGACGACCCACAGACTGCTTACCGGGTCGCGGGAGTGCGCGTAGACACCGAGCACCTGGCTCGCTACTGTCAAGCCACGGGCCTGCGCCTGGGCAACGAGCTGCCCGCTACTTATCTGTACGCGCTGGCCTTCCCGCTCGCCATCAAGGTGATGGCCGCTCCGGATTTTCCTTTCCCCGCTGTGGGCGTGGTGCACCTGTCCAACCGCATTGAGCAGACACGCCCGCTGCGCGTCGACGAGCGCTATGACATCGCCGTGCATGCGGAAAACCTGCGCCCACACCGCAAAGGCTTGGTCATCGATATGGTGACCACCTACAGCGTGGGCGGCGAGGAGATCTGGCGCCAGACATCAGTCTTCCTAGGCCAGGGTGCGAAATTCACCAAGGACACCCCGCGGCAAGTGAGAACCCGCCCAGAAGCCGAGCGTTTCCTCGACTTCTCCGGCGACGAGGTGGGGACCCCTACGGCAACGCTGCGCTTTAGCGCCGAGAGCACTCGCGTCTATGCGGCGGCGTCTGGTGATAAGAACCCCATCCACGTCTCCGCCGTGGGTGCCAAACTCTTCGGTTTCCCCGCGCCCATTGCGCATGGCATGTACACGCACGCCCGTATGCTGTCGGTGCTTGACGGCACCCTTCCGGGTGCTGTTCGCATCAGCGCGGACTTCTACAAGCCGGTCATTCTTCCGGCGACCACGGGTGTCTACGTGGCCCCAGGCGGCGAAACGGACGGCGGTGGTAAAAACCGTACTCTTACGTTGCGCAAGGCCAAGGACCCCAGCTCACTCCACGTGGTGTGCAGGGTTGAGCCGCTGGATTAGCAATTAATCCACGTGCTGGTGCTTCGGTGCCACCACCAGTGGCTTCGGGGAGTACTTGCCGCGCAGTCCGCGGAGGATGCCGGCGTGCTCCCAGAGGCGCTTGTCCTCCTCGGTGCGGGGAGTGAACTGGCGGGCGGCTAGTGGCTGCCAGTCAGCATCCATCGCCATGTAGGAGACTGTGGCGTGGATGGCGGTCTCCAGTTTTTCGCGGCCGCCGCGCGGGTTGCCCGAGCGCACGTGGACGGACATCTGCATCGAGCGGGTATCCGTGCGCATCATACGGGCATCCACCTCGATGAGGTCTCCAATATGAATCGGACGGTAGAAGCGAATACCACCGGCATAGACCGCAACGGTGTGCTCGCCCGACCATTCCATGGTGCAGGCAGCGCCCGCCTCATCAATCCATTCCATCGCCGTTCCGCCGTGGACGTTGCCGCCCCAGTTGACGTCGGTGGGCTTGGCCAAGAAGCGGTTGACCATGCGGGGAGCGTCGGACGGGCCGTCATAAGTCTGCTTTTCCATCTCCGCTTCGATGGCTTTGCGCAGCTCGATGCGGGATTCCGCGGCCTCCCATACGCGCTGGTGCTCAGTGGAGTCCGGAATCAGCGGCGGAACAGCCACCGACTTCCCGGTTTCGGTATCTTTGGCTACGAAGATGACGAGGCAGTCGCACGCGCGGGTAAAGATGCCATCGCGCGGGTCTGCGGAGAGCACCTCGTTGACGATGTGCATGGAGGACCGCCCCGTCATCGCGATGCGCGAGCGCACCTCCACCAAGTGGCCCGAAGGGATTGGGCGCGTGAAGTGGATGTGGCCCACGTAGGCAGTCACGCAGTAGGTGCCCGACCACTGGACCGCACACGCATAGGCAGCCTTATCGATCCACTCCAAAACACGCCCGCCGCCGATGCCTTGGGCGCCGGCGATGGTGAGATCTGTCGGGGCGGCCATAAACCGCAGCGTGATGGAGGGGGACTTCCCGGTCGGGACAGGCTTCTTTTCTTCCGAGGAGCTTGGTGGCATGGTTGGTGACATGGATAACAAAGTATCAGGGAGCGTGCGTAGCGTATGAAGAAGGCTGTTGATGCCGCAACCACCCGTGCCGCTGTCGAAGCAGTGGAGGAGTGGATTCGTGACCCTGAAGGGGTGGAAAAGCCAGGTCGCCCGGCTCTTGCGAAAGCCACTCGGACCACAGCCCGCCTGTTAGAGGCGGACGCGCCGGGCCACTCCGTGGAACTGCGGGTCCCCCCATTCGTGGCAGTGCAGTGTATTGACGGGCCCCGGCACACCCGGGGCACCCCTCCGAATGTGGTGGAGACGGATCCCCAGACATGGTTGCAGCTGGCCACGGGCGTCCTGGACTGGGAGCAGGCGCTTCACGACGGCCGCGTGGACGCCTCCGGCTCCCGCTCTCACGAGATCGCTGGCTGCCTGCCCGTGATTCCGTTAGTTTTCACTGGCCGGAACAGCTAGGATTAGCGCCGTGGTAGCTGAACACGTCCAGAGCATGACTAAGCCCCTGTCTACGGATCCCAGCCTGGATCCGGAGCCCCGCGAAGAGTGCGGAGTCTTCGGTGTTTGGGCACCAGGAGAAGAGGTTTCCAAGTTAACCTACTTCGGACTTTTCGCCCTCCAGCACCGCGGCCAAGAGGCCGCCGGCATCGCGGTCGGGGATGATGACCGCATTGTTGTCTTCAAAGACATGGGCCTAGTCTCCAATGTTTTTGATGAATCCATCCTCACCTCACTGCACGGAAACGTGGCCGTCGGTCACACGCGTTATTCCACTGCGGGTGGCAAGGAATGGTCGAATGTGCAGCCGATGTTTGGGACGTCGCCCAGCGGCGTCGATATCGCGCTTGGTCACAACGGCAACCTGGTGAACTACCAGGAGCTGCGCGCCGAGGCCGTGGAACGCGGGCTCATCAAGCCGCAGGAAGAGTCCGTCTCGGACTCCATGTGTCTGTCCATCTTGCTGGCTGATGGCGTGAGCGAAGACAGAAGCGTGTTCGATTCCGCTCTGCAGCTCTTGCCCACTGTGAAAGGTGCGTACTGCCTGACCTTTACGGACGGGCACACCCTCTACGCCGCCCGCGACCCGCATGGCGTGCGCCCGCTAGCCCTCGGACGGCTTAACACCGGCTGGGTGGTTGCTAGCGAAACCTGTGCGCTCGACATCGTGGGCGCGCAGTTCATCCGGGAAATCGAACCGGGCGAACTCGTCGCTATCGATGAGACCGGCATCCGCTCCGAGCGCTTCGCGGAAACACAGCGCCACGGCTGTGTCTTCGAATATGTCTATCTGGCTCGGCCAGATACGAATATCAAGGGCCGCTCCGTCAACGCCACGCGCGTGGAAATTGGGCGGCGCCTAGCGCGCCAGTACCCGGCACCCGATGCGGACATGGTGATCCCCGTTCCTGAGTCCGGCAACCCGGCCGCCGTGGGGTATGCCCGCGAATCCGGGCTGACCTTTGCGCATGGCTTGGTGAAGAACTCCTATGTGGGGCGCACCTTCATCCAGCCCACACAGTCTCAACGCCAGATGGGCATTCGCCTCAAGCTCAATCCGCTGCGGGAGGTTATCGAAGGCAAGTCGATCGTGGTGGTGGATGATTCGATTGTGCGTGGTAACACGCAGCGCGCACTGATTCGGATGCTGCGGGAAGCCGGCGCTGCCGAAGTCCACGTGCGCATTGCCTCCCCGCCGGTGAAGTGGCCATGCTTCTACGGCATTGACTTTGCCTCCCCAGGCGAGCTCATTGCCAACGCCAACCCCTCCGATGATCCGGAAGAGGTAGCACAGACCATTTGCACCGCGATTGGTGCTGATTCGCTGGGGTTTGTCTCCATCGATGAGATGGTGGCGGCCACCGAGCAGCCCCGCAGCGAACTGTGCTGCGCATGCTTCGACGGTAAATACCCACTTGGACTGCCCGCCGGAAACCCCAATGCTGAGGCCGTGCGCACCCTGCAGGGCTCGACGACAAACTAAGGAATAAGGACTAAGTCACTCATGAGCGAGAACACGTATGCTGCCGCCGGCGTCAACATTGAGGAAGGCGACCGCGCAGTAGAGCTAATTACCCCCCACGCTAAGCGCGCCACCCGCCCCGAGGTGATGGGTGGGCTCGGCGGCTTCGCCGGCCTATTCAAGCTGGGGAACTACAAGGAACCGGTCCTCGCAGCTGGCTCTGATGGCGTGGGCACCAAGCTGGCCGTGGCCCAGGCCATGGACAAGCACGACACCATCGGCATCGACCTTGTCGCCATGTGCGTGGATGACCTTGTCGTGTGCGGCGCCGAGCCGCTTTTCCTGCAGGACTACATCGCGGTGGGCGAGGTTGTGCCGGAAAAGGTAGCGGAGATTGTGAAGGGCATTGCTGAGGGCTGCGTCCAGGCTGGTGCTGCCCTCCTCGGCGGCGAGACTGCGGAGCACCCAGGTGTGATGGGCAAGGACGAATACGACGTCTCCGCCACCGCTGTTGGCGTGGTGGAGGCTGATGAGCTCCTCGGCCCGGACAAGGTACGCGACGGCGACGTGCTTATCGCGATGAAGTCCTCCGGCCTGCATTCCAACGGCTACTCCCTGGCGCGCTACGTGCTCCTAGAGCAGGCGGGTCTGCCGCTCGACGGCTACATGGAAGATCTCGGCCGCACCCTCGGGGAGGAGCTGCTGGAGCCAACTCGCATCTACGCCAAGGACTGCCTGGCCCTGGTATCTGAGTGCGCGGTGTCCACCTTCTGCCACGTCACCGGCGGCGGCCTCGCCGGCAACCTGGAGCGTGTCATCCCGGAGGGCCTGACCGCTGAGGTGAGCCGCTCGACGTGGACTCCGGGCCAGATCTTCAAGACCATTTCCTCGGTGGGCAAGGTTGCGCTCGAAGAGATGGAGAAGACCTTCAACATGGGCGTCGGCATGATCGCCGTCGTTGCGCCGGAGGATCGCGAGCGCGCACTGGCCATGATGACTGCCCGCCACGTTGAAGCATGGGAGTTGGGTACCGTCCGCGTTGCCGAAGAAGGCGAGCCGCGCGTTCTTATGACGGGGGAGCACCCAGGGTTCTAGGTCCTAGGCGCGGAACCTGGGAAAGGAACAGGGCCGGCAGTTTCCTCCTCTTATTGAGGGGGAAGCTTGCCGGCCCTTTGCTTACGTGCTGTGCACGGTGGGGAAGTGATCCACGCGCTTAGCGTGCGTCGGAATCATCCTCATCCCACTCGTCCGAGTCCCAGCGATCCGCATAGTCCTCGTAGTCCGCGTACTCCGAGTACGGGTCCTCGTCCTCATCGCGGGAGCGCTTGGAGTTTTGTGAGGCGAGTTCACGCTGGAGCGAATCCAGATCCATCTCGGGCGAATTGTACTTCAGCTGGCGTGCAACTTTGGTCTGCTTTGCCTTTGCGCGTCCGCGTCCCATGTGCATGACCCCCTTGAGGTGTGTAGGGCGGTCCAGGGATTCTTGGCCGCCCCATCGTCTTAGTCAGATATGTGTATGTTCCTGTAAGACACCATAGCCTGTGTGACGAAAAAATTCCGAACTACCCCCCCAGCGTCGCGTCGAAAAGGGCTGTAGCCCGCGGAGAAGAGGCGAATGTGTAATTCGCCACTATTTCCCGCGCAGGCGGTCCACAGCGGCGCGCCCAGCCTTGGGCCCCTCATCAGTGGGGATGGAATCTGGTTCAACCGATGCCGCCACAGGACCAATGCTCAGATCCCCGTGGTTGAGAGCACTGCGCTTAATCAGACCAAGGGCGATGGGGCCATAATCGCAATCCTCCACCACGGTTCCGAGCCTGCCAACGCGCCGACCCCCGAGCGTGATGTCGGCGCCGCTATCGGGGCGCTCTGGGGCAGACCCGTCGAGGTAAAGCATGACCAGCAAACGGGGAGAGCGGCCGAGGTTTTCTACGCGCGCTACTGTCTCCTGTCCGCGGTAGCAACCTTTTTCTAGGTGAACGAACGCGGGCACATCGTCGTTGCGTCGGATCCATTGTGGGACCTCATGGGCGATGGTCTTTTCATCAAGGTCAGCGGCCAGTTCGGGCTCACGTGCGCGTACTCGTTCCGCGGTATAAGCCATGAGACCCGCTAGGCTTCCGCCCTGTTTCTCCAGCTCTGCTACGGCAGCATCCAGCTGTGGGCGCGGCACGAGGAAATCCTGGCGCGGGCAGCCCGGCCACTGCATGCAGCGTTCGACCAAGGCCGTCGAAGGCTTCTGCAGTGTTTGACCTAGCACGGTGATGATCGCCGCGTCTGCTTCCTCTACAGTGACCTCGGACCAGAACACCATGGCGGTGAGAAAATCCCGCAAAGAATCGAACTGTGCTGTGGGCACGTCGAGGTAGAAGGTGTCCCCGTCGAAGGACAGATCCATGTGGTGCAGGACGTGGCCCTGAATGTTGAGGTCAAGGGCGCCTGCGGAAAAGCCACTGTCTACGTCGTCGAGCTTCTGGCTCAGGAGGTTATGCAGGAAGGCGCGGGCATCGGGGCCAGACACCGCGATGACGCGGCGATGGGAGCGGTCGATGATGGCGGATCCTGTTTCCACCACGCGCTGCTCCACGAGGGGGTTTCCATAGTGCCAGGGGACCCCGGAGACATCGACAAGCGTGGTGCCCTGGAACTCAGCGGCTCCGGGCCGGGAAAGAAGTGGCGAAGAGTAACTCACGCCCTCCGATGGTAGGGCATAATCGGGTCTATGAGCCTTCAGCGCAGGAAAGAGCCGGTCATCTACGTTGTGGAACCGTTTGGAGGGTCGGTGCGGCGCCATATGCCGAACCTTCCGTTGGTCTATTGGGATGATGCCGCGGTGACGCGCGGCGATGGGATCTTCGAGTCCCTCCTTGTTCGCAATGGCAAGGCCGCTAATTTTCACCGCCACGCGGAGCGCTTCCGGCATTCCGCCCGCGCGCTCGATCTGCCGGAGCCGCCGATGCACAAGTGGCAAGAAGCCACTGAGCTGGCCATCGCGGACTTCTATGGCCCCGCCGGCACGGAGGGAGAGGAGGGCTCGTCGCTAGAAGCCAAGTGCACGTGGACCTATACCCGGGGCCGCGCTTCTACCGGGGTGCCCACGGCTTGGGTGGTGGTTCAGGAGGTGCCGGACGCGGTTGTGGCGCAGCGTGCTACCGGCGTCAAGGTAATGAGTACCCCGCGTCTGTGGCAAGTAGCGGAGGAGCTACCGGCGAAAACTCTGAATTACGCGGCCACTATGGCCACGCTGCGCCTGGCGCGTGACCGCGGGTTTGATGACGTGATCTTTACTGATCCCGATACCGGGCTGGTGTTGGAAGGCGCCACCTCTACCGTGGTGGCGGTCAAAGGGTCGAAGCTGCGCACGCCCGCCGGTAAGGGCATTTTGCCCGGCACGACGCAAGCGGCGCTCTTCGAATACGCCTCCGAGCAGGGCTATCGCTGCAAGGCGAAGGAGCTTGACCTGCGCTACCTCGAGGAAGCTGACTCGGTGTGGCTGGTGTCCTCAGTGCGTACGGCGGTGCGCGTGACGCGCCTGGATGGCAAGAAACTCAAGGCGCCGGCGAACGCGGAAGAAATACGCGCGCTGATCGACGCCGCCCTAGCCCGCTAGATTCCCTCGTACTACGAGCTAGCGTTAGCTAGCTCAGCTAGCTCGCCTGCTGATTAGCCTGCCACGCGGGTGAGCTCGGCGGACATGAAGGGGCGCATTTCGCCGTCGACAAGCCGCTCATCTACCCAGCCCAGGTTGTTGTTCGGCATGAGGCCGTACATACGCTTGCCGGGGCCGAGGTTGGTAGGCCCTGTTTCCGTGACCATGGTGGACGCAGATTCCAGCTGCCAGGCGCGCTCGTTGAACAGCGAGCCGTAGAAGATCTCGTTGATGCCGTTGGAGGAGGTGTAGGTCATCTCAATCTCGTCCTTGAGGGAGATGCGCCAGAATCCGGACTCGCGGACATCTGGGCCCACCGGTTTGCCCTCAGAATCGATCTTCCAGGTGCGGGAGGTGTAGGTCAGGTAGTTCTCGCCATCGTGGGCGATGATGAGCTGCTGGCCAAAGGCGTATTGTTCGCCGTCGGTGCTGTGAGCCTGGCCTTCGCCCTGCCAGACGCCAACGAGGGGGAGAAGCCCCAAGAGGCCATCGTGCAGTGACGGGCCCTGGCGTAGGTTCGCCGTCTCATCCGGCAGGGGGTTATCAGCCACATCAACGGTAGGAATGTTGCGGGAGGCAGCGTCCTTCCACGCTTCAGCAGCTTGGTTAACGGCTGCGTTGCCGTCTATCTTGGTGTTCTCCGGGTGGGTATTGTCCGTCTGGTTTTCATTATTAGTCTGTTCGCTCATGCTGCCCCAGCGTAGTCGTGGTGGCATCACGGAAACCACTAGGCTCCAGTAGTCTTGGGAGCCATGCGCGTTTTGCTGATCTCAAACCCGTACTCCACGAGCCAGAATTCGGCCCTTTTCCGCGAGGTTCTGCCCGTTATTCGGGACGTGGAGGGGCTGCAGCTGCTGGCTCGCTTCACGCATTACCCGGGGCACGCGCAGGATATGGTGCGCGGCATGACGCGGGAAGACTTCGATGTCATCTTGGTCTTCGGCGGCGATGGCACGGTGAATGAGGTTGTCAACGGGCTGCTGGGTCCTGCAGATTCCGCAGAGCGCCCCAGCCCCCAGGAGATTCCAGCACTCGCAGTGATCCCCACTGGTTCCGCCAATGTCTTCGTTCGCGCCCTTGGGTTCCCCAATACTCCGGTCGAGGCAGCGCACGTGTTGGCTCGGATGCTGGAACGCAATACGCGCCGCACCGTCTCCTTAGGTGTGTGGAATGACAGATGGTTCGCGGTCAATGCTGGTTTCGGGCTGGATGCTGACGTGCTGGCGCGCGTGGACCGTGCTCGGGAGTTGGGCTTTGCAGCCACCCCGCTGCGCTATTTGGCTGTGGCCTTTCAGGCCTATCAGCGCGCCCGCATCCGCCCACCGCGCATTAGCGTGCGTGCGCGCTCGAGTTCGGGAGAAACCTTCGCGGCTGACGACGTACCCGTCATGTTCACCTCCAACACCAACCCGTGGACTTTCCTCGGCCCGCTGCCCGTGGTGACTAATCCGCGCAACTCCTTCGACCAGGGCCTTGGCCTATTCGGGGTGTCCGACCTCGGCGGCATTGATGGTCTCGTCGGCGTGCTCCACCTCTTCGGTGTGGATCACCGCCACTGGCTGAATAAGGTCACGGATGCCCGCACGCTGCACTTCGAGGATGCCGTCGAGGTGGATCTGGTGTGCCCGAAACCGCACCGCTTCCAGGCAGATGGGGAGTCGGAGGGCACCTTCACGGAGGTCCACCTGGAATCGGAAGCGGACGCGCTGGAAGTCTTCGCCCCCGTCGATCCAGCCCCGCCCATGCACCGCAACATCCGCCGGATCCTGCGGGACCTCGTTCGAATCAACTAGTTTTGGCGCCAACTCGGTGGCGTCGTTGGCGCGCTGCCCACTTCATTGGCCGTGTCCTGTGCCTTCTGCGCTGCATCTTCGACGGCCTTTTCTTCTGAGCCGTCGATCTCTAGTGGCGAGAGCTGCGCCGTCTTCAACGTGATGTTGCGGCGCTGAACCTCGAAGGTGATGGAGCCGCCGTGCAGTTTTACGGAGGTGGCTTGGGAAGGCAGGGGGAGCTGGCGGGTATCCAAGACTAAACCGAAAGCCTTCTTGAGGCGTTCATCATCGGTTCCATAGACGCTCATGCGAAACTCTGGGCCGACGAGGCGCAGCGTCACCGTCGCGGTGGACTTGGTGTTATCTCCTGGTAGCGTGCCGGTGAGCTCAGCTTCGGCCGAGGGGCCGCCGGTGGGGGACATGTCATCGGGGTTGGCAATGGACAGATCGGTAATGCCCAGCATGCGGCCCAAGGCCACACCGTCGAGGCTGATGCTGCGCGTGTAGGTCGACACCGGCGAGCCTTCCAGCTCGCCGCTGAAGAGCTGCTCGGGGCGGATCGTGATGTCGCGCAGAGTGGTCGAGGCATTGACCATGCCGAGCTTGGGAACCTCCACATCAGAAGATTTAACTTCGAGGTAGGGGATCTCCTTGGTGAGTGCGCCCAGGGTAAAGGGGACTCCGCCGATATATACATTCGGTGTGTTCTCCAATTGGGAGCTGGTCTTCGCCTGCTGGGCCACGGTGTGTTCCGCATGCATCGCTACTGCTGAATCCGCCAGCCATGCGGTCAGGACCACTCCCGCGACGGCGGCAAGGCGTACGAGGTTGCGGCTGAGATAGATGACGGTCACCCCTCTATTACTACCGCACGTAGGGTGGGAAGCATGAATGTAGAGACCATTACTGTGCCGCAGAATCTAGATCTCGTGCAGCGCGTCGAGGAACTTGCTGCAGCGGCGGAAACACACGATGGCGTTGCGCCTCTCTCAGAGCAGTTTCTTATCGGGCTGCGGGATGACCGCCTGGGCCACCGCCACCTGCTCGCCATCGAGGACGGTGAGGTGCTCGGTGTGGCTGCCCTCGACAGGCAGACCGTGGAGCTCTTTGTCGGTGTGGACCACCGTGGGCGAGGGATAGGGCAGGCGCTTGTCGACGCCCTCCCGGCATCCCCCCAGATCTGGGCGCATGGCAACCTCCCGGCCGCCCAGGCGCTGGCGAAGCGTAATGAGATGGATGTCGTCAGGCGCCTGCTCGTCATGGCTATTGAGGGCCGGGACCTACGCGCAGCGGAAGAGGCGCCCGCAACGGTTGACGGCCTAGAGATTCACACGTACACCAAGTCGGTGGAGCGCTTCGGACGCGAGCACGTCGAGGCGGAATGGGTACGCACCAACAACGAGGCCTTCTCCTGGCATCCGGAGCAAGGAGGCTGGGACCTGGAGCGCCTGCATCGCGGGATGGAAGCCGAGTGGTTCGATCCTGCTGACGTGTTATTCCTGTGGGATTCGCACGATGGTGCGCACAGTGCCCCAACAATGGCCGGTTTTCACTGGCTGAAATGGCATGCGGAGGACACCCCAGCCTTCGGTGAGGTCTATGTTGTGGGACTGGGGGAGGACTACCGCGGGCGTGGGCTTGGTGGGCCACTGCTCACCGCGGGGCTGCAGCGCATGGTGGAAAAACGCGCGGACAAGGTCATTTTATATGTCGAGGCGGACAATGATCCTGCAGTAAAGGCCTATGAGCGTTTGGGATTCTCCATTGCAGAGGAACACTGCGTCTGGGCGAAAAGTGACTAGCCTCACCGCCTTTTGGTACAAGTTCACCGATTGTTCATCTCTTGATCCCTATGGGGTTAACCCACCCCATATAGCTTTACTTCCCGTGAGTTAATCGTGCTCGCCTTTAAAGAACTGCAGCGAACGGTTTTCTCGGACAATCATTCTCTTGTATCCGCACCGGAAAGGTTTCCCGTGATCCGCAACTTCAAGCGCACTGCCGCTATCTTCGGCATCGTCGCCGCCACCTCCACCGCTCTCGTCGCTTGCTCCGAGTCCAACGACTCCGGCTCCGCTGAAGGCGGCTCTGAGGGCTCCGACGTCTCCGGCGAGCTCGTTGGTGACGGCGCTTCCTCCCAGCAGAATGCAATGTCTTACTTCCAGACTGCGTTCTCTGAGGATTACCCGAATGCTTCCCTGTCCTACAACGCATCCGGCTCCGGCGCTGGCGTTGAGGCTTTCACCAACGGCCAGGCTGACTTCGCTGGTTCTGACTCTGCTCTGAAGGACGACGAGGGTGAGGTTGAGGCTGCCGCTGAGCGCTGTGGCGGCAACGAGGCATGGCACCTGCCGACCACCATCGGTCCGGTTGCTATCGCGTACAACCTTGAGGGCACTGAGATCAACCTGTCCACCGAGACCCTGGCTAAGATCTTCAAGGGTGACATCACCAAGTGGAACGATGAGGCAATCGCTGCTGACAACGAAGGCACCGACCTGCCGGACGAGGACATCACCGTTATCTTCCGCTCCGATGAGTCTGGTACCTCCGCTAACTTCCAGAAGTTCCTGAAGGCCGCTACCGGCGACTGGGACACCGAGGGCAAGCAGTTCCCGGATGCAGTTGGTGAGGGCGCCAACGGTTCCGCTGGTGTTGCTGACCAGGTTGCCAACATCAAGGGTGCTATCACCTACGTTGAGTCCGGCTTCGCTGACCAGAAGGAAGCAGACGGCGTTCAGAAGGCAAAGATTGACTTCGGCCACGGCCCGGTTGAGCTGAACACCGAGTCCGTCAACGTTGCTCTGGAGAACCTGGAGTTCAAGGAGACCGACTCCGAGCACAACATGGTTGTTGACTCCGACGCTCTGTTCGCTTCCGACGATGAGGGCGCATACCCGCTCATCCTGACCACCTACAACATCGTTTGCTCCGCTGGTTACGATGAGGAGACCTCCGCTCTGGTCAAGGCCTTCTTCACCACCGTCCTGGATCACCAGGATGACCAGCTTGCTTCCCAGGGCTTCATCCCGGTTGAGGGTGCACACCTGGACAAGCTGAAGGCTGCTGTTGACGCTCTGCAGTAAGAGCTAGAGCTTTACAAAGCTTAATATCTCTCGCCCCCACTGCCGCACTCGATTCGCGCTTTGGGGGCGCAGGTATGTAACGACAAATTCCATTCTTAACGCTGAAAAGGATTAGAACGTCTCATGGCAGACAATAATCTCACCACGGCGCCAGAGCAGGCGGAGCTTTCCGTCTCCGCTGCTGAGCGGCTTTCTACCGGCGGATCCGAAGAACTTGCCACCGCAACCTCCAGTAGCGGAGTTAAGCGGCCAGGCGACCGAATCTTCGAATTCCTTTCTTCTGCTTCGGCTACTTTGATTACCGTCATGATTGCTGCCATCGCAGGCTTCCTGCTGTGGCGTGCTGTGCCTGCGTTGGGCGTCAATGATGGTGGCATCTTGGGCTTCTTCACCTACGGTGGCCGTTGGGAGACCGGCGATACTTCCGCGATGAAGTTCGGTATCCCGACCATGTTCGGCACCACGGTGCTGATTTCCGTCTTCGCCCTGCTGCTGGCTATGCCGGTTGCACTGGCGATTGCCATCTTCCTGTCCAACTACGCACCCGCACGCATGGTTAAGCCACTGGGCTTCCTCGTGGACATGCTCGCTGCTGTCCCGTCCATTGTTTATGGTCTGTGGGGCTGGCAGGTGCTTGGCCCGGCTCTTTCTGGTTTCTACTCGTGGCTGGAGTCCTGGGCCGGTGGGTTCTTCCTTTTCACCGTCTTCGACAATTCGCCGTCGTTTGCTACCGGCCGTAACCTTTTCACCGGTGGCATCGTGTTGGCCGTGATGATTCTTCCGATTATCGCTGCCACGGCGCGTGAGGTCTTCGTTCAGACCCCTCCTGGCCAAATTGAGTCCGCTTTGGCACTGGGCGCCACCCGTTGGGAAGTTATCCGCATGACGGTGCTGCCCTTCGGTATGTCCGGCTACATCGCCGGTTCCATGCTTGGTCTGGGCCGTGCACTGGGTGAGACGATGGCTCTGTACATGGTTGTCTCCCCGCTGGTGGACTTCCGCTTCTCGCTTTTCGACGGCGGAACGACCTTCGCCATGGCCATCGCCCTGGCATCCGCAGAGTTCGGTAATGAGATGCGCGCTGGTGCCTACATCGCTGCCGGCCTCATGCTGTTCTTGCTGACCTTCGTGGTCAACGCCATTGCCCGCGCCATCGTGAAGAAGAAGTAGGGAGGAGGACACAATGACTACTACTGCAAACGCTAAGCCTGCCTCCGCAGGCGCTACCTTCCTGGACATTTCCAGCTCCCGCAAGGCCACGAACACCATCGCCACCGTTGTGGTCTGGGCGGCCATGATTCTCGCCATGGTCCCTCTGGTTTGGGTTCTGTGGGAACTCTTCGCCCGTGGCAGCGGGGTCATCTTCAACGCAGATTGGTGGACTACGTCTCAGCGAGGCATCATGAACAGCGTTGAAGGTGGCGGTGCTGCTCACGCGATCATCGGTACCTTCGTCCAGACCATTCTGGCCTCCATCATCTCCATCCCGATTGGTATCTTCACCGCCATCTACTTGGTGGAGTATTCCAAGGGTGGCTGGCTCGCCCGCACCACCACTTTCATGGTGGACATCCTGTCCGGTGTGCCGTCCATCGTTGCCGCGCTGTTTATTTTCGCTATGTGGATTACACTCTTCGGCTTTGGCCGCTCCGGCTTCGCCGTGGCGCTTTCCTTGGTGCTGTTGATGATTCCTATTGTGGTCCGCAATACCGAAGAGATGCTCCGCGTGGTTCCCATGGACCTGCGTGAGGCTTCCTATGCGCTGGGTGTTCCGAAGTGGAAGACCATTGCTCGCATCGTCCTGCCGACCGCTCTGTCCGGCATCGTTACCGGTATTATGCTCGCGATTGCGCGTGTGATGGGTGAGTCTTCTCCGGTGCTGGTCCTTGTTGGTTCCTCCTCCATCATCAACTGGGACGCATTCAAGGGCTCGCAGTCCTCGCTGCCGCTGATGATGCTGGATATGTACAAGGCCGGCGCACAACCGGCCGTCCTGGATAAGCTCTGGGGTGCAGCGCTGACGCTGGTTATCCTCATCGCCATCCTCAACATCGCGGCTCGTGTCATTTCCGCGAAGTTCTCGGTCAAGAAATAGATCGCCGTAACACTCTATTCCGCCATACATTCTTAAGAGGAGAAACTCCCTAATGTCTAAGCTTGAGCTTAATGACGTGAACATCTACTACGGCGACTTCCACGCCGTGCAGAACGTTAACATGCAGATTCCGGCCAAGGCCGTTACCGCGTTCATCGGCCCGTCCGGCTGCGGTAAGTCCACCGTTCTGCGCACCCTGAACCGTATGCACGAGGTCATCCCCGGTGCCTCCGTCAAGGGTGAAATCCTGTTGGACGGCCAGAACATCTACGACCCCAAAGTTGACCCGGTATCCGTTCGCAACACCATCGGCATGGTCTTCCAGAAGGCTAACCCGTTCCCAACCATGTCCATCGAGGACAACGTTGTTGCCGGCCTGAAGCTGTCCGGCGAAAAGAACAAGAAGAAGCTGAAGGAAGTTGCCGAAAGGTCCCTGCGCGGCGCTAACCTCTGGGACGAGGTTAAGGACCGCCTGGATAAGCCGGGCGGCGGCCTGTCCGGTGGCCAGCAGCAGCGTCTGTGCATCGCCCGCGCGATCGCCGTGGAACCGGAGGTTCTCCTCATGGACGAACCATGCTCTGCTCTGGACCCGATTTCCACTCTGGCCGTGGAGGACCTCATTCACGAGCTGAAGGAAAACTTCACCATCGTTATCGTGACCCACAACATGCAGCAGGCAGCCCGCGTGTCCGATAAGACCGGTTTCTTCTCTCTGGAGGCCACCGGCAGGCCGGGTCACCTCGTCGAGTTCGATGACACCACTAAGATCTTCGAGAACCCCTCTAAGAAGGACACCGAGGACTACATCTCCGGCCGCTTTGGCTAAACACAGATGGCGCCATAGTGCCGAAAGCCGGCGCCCTCTCTCGACTGTTTAAGGTCTAGAAGAGGGAGCCGGCTTATTTGTGTCTTCAACCGCCTCTAGGCGGGCCCAGCGGCGGGGAAGCAGTGAGGCCGGGAAACCCCACCTAGTTGTGGAACTGGCGCTCTAGCTCCGCCATGCGGGCCTCCAGCTCGGCCTCGCGTTGTTCTTGATCGCGCTTGCGCATATAGCGGTCCGAGTCCAGGCCCGTTGCAAGATAAATGATGCGTCCGGCAGCGGCGGCGCAATGATCGGCGAAACGCTCGTAATAGCGCGATAGCTGCGAGGTCTCCACAGCCTGGCGGACCGTTCCCTTCCATTCCCGCTGGGTCAGCATGCGCATCAAGTGCTGGTTGATGTCATCGACGGCATCGTCATCTTCGGTGAGCCGAAGCGCTAGCTCCGGATCGCGGGTGATGAGGATGTCCTTGAGCCCTGCGGACATATCGAGAACAAGGCGCGCATATTCCTCGAAGTAGCCCACGATGTCTGCTGGTACCACTGGCTCGGGGTGGCGGCGGCGGGCACTCGTGGCAATATGCTGGGACAGGCGGCCCATGCGATAGAAGTCTTCAACAATATATATGGAAGAGATGACCTGGCGGAGATCCTTGGCCATTGGGTTTTCCAAGGCTAGTAGGGAGACCGCGCGGTCTTCGCAGCGCGAGCGCACCTCATCCAGTTCATCGCGCAGCGACACAGCCTCCTCAGCCGGTTGCAGGGAGGCCTTGATTAACGCCTGGGAGGCGAGAGCCATGAGCTTATGGACGGTGGTGCTCATGATGATGAGATCATGGGAAAAATTATCCAACTGTTCACGATAAGCAGCGCGCATGCCACGTACTTTAGCTGAATTATTGGTCTAGTGCCTGTCGAGCAACAAGTTTGAAAAATTCGCGGCTAGCCGCCGGAGTGCATAATCTCTGCGCCTTCCGGCACGGTGGCGTCCTCCGGATCATCGAGCCAGCCCTCGGGAAGGACCACCTTGGCGGGTGAGCCCTGGCGGCCGCGGGCGCCATCGGCGTCGTCGGCAAGCGCAGGCGAGTCCGCCCACGGCGCCAGCAGTTCGCGCAGATCCCCCAAGGAATTGACGCGAGAAAGGCCCGCACGTACCTGGCCGCCCACGGGAAAACCACGCAGGTACCAGCCAATGTGTTTGCGAATATCGCGGCTGGCTTGAGCCTCGCCCTCATGCTGGGCCAGAAGCTCTGCATGGCGGATCATGATGCGCGTGACTTCACCTAGCGTGGGCTCTTCCGGTACCAGCTCACCCCGCAGGTGGGCGGAAAGCTCCGCAAAAAGCCACGGGCGGCCCAAACAGCCGCGGCCCACCACGACGCCGTCGCATCCCGTTTGCTCCATCATGTCGTGCGCATCGGTTGCTTTGAAGATATCGCCGTTGCCCAAGACCGGGATTTCCGTGTCCGCCAAGTGCTCCTTCAAACGGGCGATCTCGCCCCAGTCGGCGTGTCCGGAGTAGCGCTGGGCGGCAGTGCGCCCGTGCAAAGCAACTGCTGCGGCGCCTTCCGCCACGGCGATGCGGCCGGCATCGAGGTGTGTCTTGTGCTCCTCATCGATGCCGACGCGCATCTTCACCGTGACTGGAATGTCCGTGCCCTCGGTTGCCTTGACTGCGGCGGCGACGATGTTGCCAAACAGGCGGCGCTTATAGGGGAGCGCAGAGCCTCCGCCGCGGCGCGTGACCTTGGGGACTGGGCAGCCAAAGTTCATATCGATGTGGTCCGCCAGGTTCTCATCCACGATCATCTTTGCTGCCTTGTATGTGTACTCCGGATCGACGGTGTACAGCTGCAATGAGCGTGGCTGCTCTTGGGGATCGAAGGTGGTCATGTGGAGGGTCTTGGGGTTGCGCTCTACCAAGGCGCGTGCGGTGACCATTTCACACACGTAGAGGCCGGAGACAGTCCCGGTCTTTTCAATCTCTTGCTCGCGGCACAGCACGCGAAAAGCCACGTTGGTCACGCCAGCCATGGGGGCGAGGACAACGGGGGAGTTGAGCTGGATTTTTCCGATTGCAAGAGTCACGCCGCCAATTGTGCGCGGAAAGAGCCTGGGGTGGCAAATTCTGATGAGAAAAGTGAGGGGTGCACACGGTTTGGGGCAGAGTGCGGTAAATCCGCCACTGATTCGCTAGTGTGGTGCATGTAACTAATAGGAAAGGACCGTAACGTAGGTCGTTTCTGCACATAAAAGGAGGACTAATGTCTGAGAGAATTGCATACGCGCCGTTTGAGAAGCTCGTGATGAGCGCTGACGAGGCCGCAAAGTTCGTCAACCACGGTGATCGTGTGGGAATCTCCGGATTTACCGGTGCTGGCTACCCCAAGGCCCTGCCGACCGCTATCGCGGAAAAGGCAAAGGCGGCCCACGAGGCAGGTGAGGAGTTCAAGATCGACGTCTTCTCTGGCGCCTCCACCGCTCCGGACTGCGACGGCGTGCTGGCTGAGGCAAACGCGATTCGCTTCCGCTCTCCGTATAACTCTGATCCGGTACTGCGCGGCCGCTTCAACGACGGCTCCGCCCTCTACCAGGATATTCACCTCTCGCACTCTGGTCAGCAGGTGGAGGAGGGCTTCTACGGTGACTTCCAGGTAGCCATCATTGAGGCTGTGCGCATTGATGAGAAGGGAAACATTGTTCCTTCCTCCGCAGTGGGTAACAACCTCGAATACATTGAGGCCGCCGACAAGATCATCATTGAGATCAACGAGTGGCAGTCCCTCAACCTCGAGGGCATGCACGATATCTACCGTATTGAGAAGCTGCCGAACCGCCAGCCGATCCCGATTACCAAGCCGGCTGACCGCGTTGGCACCACCTACATCGAGATTCCGGAGGAAAAGGTCGTGGCCGTGGTCAAGACCAATGCTCCGGACCGCAACGCTCCGTTCAAGGCTCCGGACGAGGTCTCTGAGAAGATCGCTGCGAACTTCATCGAGTTCCTTGAGGGCGAGGTTGCTGCCGGCCGCCTAGAATACGACAAGTTCATCATGCAGTCCGGTGTGGGCAACGTCCCGAACGCCGTGATGGCGGGCCTGTTGGACTCCAAGTTTGAAAACATTCAGGCCTATACCGAGGTTATCCAGGACGGCATGCTGGATCTTATCGACGCCGGCAAGATGACCGTCGCCTCCGCCACCTCCTTCGCTCTGTCCCCGGAGTACGCGGACAAGATGAACGCTGAGGCGGACCGCTACGCCAAGCACATCATCCTGCGCCCGCAGCAGGTGTCCAACCACCCGGAGGTTATCCGCCGCGTGGGCCTGATCTCCTCCAACGGCATGATTGAGGGCGACATCTACGGCAACATTAACTCCACCAACGTCTCCGGCTCCCGCATTATGAACGGTACCGGCGGCTCCGGTGACTTCACCCGTAACGCTTATATCTCCACCTTCGTCTCCCCGTCGGTAGCGAAGGATGGTGCCATCTCCGCCATCGTGCCTTTTGTGTCTCACACCGACCACACTGAGCACGACACCATGGTCATCATCACCGAGTACGGTGTTGCAGACCTGCGCGGCCTGGCTCCGAAGGAGCGCGTGGAGAAGGTTATCGCCGTGGCTCATCCGGACTACCGCCCGATGTTGGAGGAGTACTTCGAGCGTGCCAAGGCCAACAAGTTCCAGCACACCCCGCACGATCTGAAGACCGCCTTTGATTTCCAGGTGAACTTCATGGAGAAGGGTGACATGCGCGGTTAATTGCGAATCGCCCTTTAGGTCGTGGCCCTTACCACTGGAGGTGAGGGCCATTTCCTTTTCTTTAGTGCCACCTACTAAGATGGTTGGGCGTTGGGCCTTTAGCTCAGTTGGTAGAGCTACGGACTTTTAATCCGCAGGTCGCGGGTTCGAGCCCCGCAGGGCCCACAAAAAGAGCCGCCTTCGGGCGGCTCTTTGCGTAGTCTTGCGGGGCTTTAAGTCGCAGAGGGTGCGGCTGGCAGCGTGCTAGCTCTTAACGAGCTTCCGAATGGCCCGCATAGCCTCCTCTAGCTTCTCTGAGGCTACTTGCCCATCCTCGGCGGCGGCTCCGGTCACGCAGTGCTCTATGTGGTCCTCTAGTAGCGCCAAGGAGACGTTTTCGAGAGCTGAGGTCACCGCCGAAATCTGCGTGATGATGTCGATACAGTATTGGTCCTCCGCGATCATGCGGTGGATACCTCGTGTTTGCCCCTCGATGCGTTTGAGACGCGCTAAGTACTTCGCTTTCTGTTCATCATCCGAGTTATAGCCGTGCACACCCGGCTCATGACAGGAGCAGGTATCTCGCTGGTCAGACATGGTTTTCCGCCTTTCTGCCGGGGCGATTTGGTTAAGTGAGGATGTCTCCAGTATATTTTTACAAAGTTGCCTCAAGGCAACGGGCCCCCATCGTCTAGCGGCCTAGGACACCGCCCTTTCACGGCGGCGGCACGGGTTCGAATCCCGTTGGGGGTACCAACACTTTCGTGTTGGTGCACAAGAAAATAATTATGGCCCTGTGGCGCAGTTGGTTAGCGCGCCGCCCTGTCACGGCGGAGGTCGCGGGTTCAAGTCCCGTCAGGGTCGCCATCTTCAAGCCTCGAAGCTTTGTTTTAAAACAAGCCTCGAGGCTTGCGTCGTTTTGTCCTTACCTCTTCCTCGGGCGCCTGCCAGGAGCGGGGAGGGGCGTTTAGGTCTATGATCTGGGGTGGCCTTAGATCGGGGTGCTATTCCACCGTTAAAAACAGTTATTGACGTGCTGATTTGCTGTGCTTCTCTAGCTTTGTGTAGAGTACTTATTCGTGCCCAGCGCACAAAAGAAAACTAAAAATGGCCCTGTGGCGCAGTTGGTTAGCGCGCCGCC
>NZ_KV817294.1:28138-32723 GCF_001814605.1 Corynebacterium sp. HMSC074C01
GGAGGTCGCGGGTTCAAGTCCCGTCAGGGTCGCCGAAGTCCTTGTGGCTTCTGGCCAGATAGCTCAGTCGGTAGAGCACACGCCTGAAAAGTGTGGGGTCGCCAGTTCGATCCTGGCTCTGGCCACAAGATAGCCCTCTCTAGCAATAGAGGGGGCTTTTTTGGTGCATTTTTTGGTTTAATGGGCTGCATGACTACCTCTGTTGCACACCAAACCGATCAATCTCGCTTCGTCATCACCGTTGACGGAGAAGAAGCGGGTTTTGCTGAATATAGTGATTCCGCCACCACGCGCGAGTTCACGCACACGGAAATCTTTGAGTCTTTTCAGGGCCAAGGCTTGTCCAAGCCGCTGATTAAGGCGGCGTTGGATGATGACTCAACGGTAGGCCGCCAAGTCATCCCAACGTGCAGTGCCGTGGCGCGGTTTATTGAGAAGAACCCTGAATACCAGCGCCTGACTAACCGTGAGGGCAGCCTCTAGAGACGGAGTCTGTGGCCCTTAGATGTAGTAGTCCGGGTCCACCAGCTTGATGCGCTCGTCCTTCTTGCGCGGACGGTTCTTTGCGGGGATACCCGTAGCTATGTGATGAGGTGGCACATCTTTCGTCACCACGGCGTTAGCGCCCACTGCGGAGCCCTCACCGATGGTGATGGGGCCTAACACCTTGGCGCCGGCGCCGATGGTCACGTTGTCCTCAATCGTTGGGTGACGCTTCGTCTGAGTGAGCACCTGACCGCCGAGGGTCACGCCGTGGTAGAGCATGACGCCATCGCCGATCTCGGCGGTTTCACCAATGACGATCCCCATGCCGTGGTCAATGAAGAAGCGCCGGCCGATGGTGGCGCCGGGGTGGATCTCAATACCGGTGAAGAAGCGGTTAAGCTGCGCCAAAATGCGGGCTGGTCCACGCCAGCCGCGCTTCCACATGCGGTGAGCGATGCGATGCGCCCAGATAGCGTGGAGGCCGGAATAAACCACGGCATTCTCGACGTCGCCGCGCGCCGCCGGGTCATGCTCGCGCGCGTTGGCGAGGTCTTCACGGATCATCTTCAAGATGTGCATGCGAACCATCCTATCCAGAAAGAAAAAGCGCCCCCTAGCACAGAGGGCGCTTTTATTCGGAGGCTCATCACGGCGCCGTGCTTAGCGACGTCCCGCGGAGAGCCATGTTAACTATTTCTTAAGCTTCGCGGATGTCCTCGAAGAGAATGGTGGAGACGTAGCGCTCACCAAAGTCCGGGGCGACAACCACGATGGTCTTGCCCTTGAACTCGTCACGAGCAGCCAGCTTCAGGGCGGCGGAGACGTTCGCGCCGGAGGAGATACCAACCAGCAGACCCTCTTCGGTGGCTAGCTTGCGTGCGGTGGACACGGATTCTTCGGTGCTTGCGGTCAGGACCTCGTTGAGGATCTCGCGGTCTAGGACCTCCGGGACGAAGTTAGCGCCGATGCCCTGGATCTTGTGCGGGCCAGCGTGGCCCTCGGACAGGACGGGGGAGTCGGAGGGCTCCACGGCCACCAGGTAGGTATCCGGGTTCTGGGAGCGCAGGTAGCGGCCGACGCCGGTGACGGTGCCGCCGGTGCCCACACCAGCGACGAAAGCATCGACCTTGCCCTCGGCATCTTCCCAGATCTCGGGGCCGGTGGTTGCCTCGTGGATCTTCGGGTTGGCTTCGTTGGCGAACTGGGAAGCCAGGATGGCGTTGGGGGTCTCGGCGATAATCTCGTTGGCCTTTTCGACGGCACCCTTCATGCCCGCAGCGCCCGGGGTGAGGACGATCTCCGCTCCATAAGCACGCAGCAAAACCTTGCGCTCGTTGGACATGGTCTCCGGCATGGTGAGAATGACCTTGTAACCCTGAGCTGCACCGACGAGCGCCAGGCCGATACCGGTGTTGCCGGAGGTGGCCTCCACGATGGTGCCGCCCGGCTTCAGCTCGCCGGATTCAACGGCGGTATCGACAATCGCCTTGGCGATGCGGTCCTTGACGGAATTCGCGGGGTTGAAGGACTCAACCTTCACGAGAACCTCGGCGCCGAGGCCTTCGGTGAGACGGTTGAGGCGGACAAGTGGGGTTCCGCCGATGGTTTCGAGAATGTTGTCATATACAGCCACGATGTGGACTCCTTGGAAATAAGCTTTGATGTACAGCAGACACCTTACACCGTGTCAATAGACTGAGTGGTATATAAATTCTGGACAGAGTATTCGGGCATGGAATGTGGGATTTCGGGTGGCGGAGGAGGCTGTGGCGTGATTTAGAATTACCCCCGTCGGCCGGTTATACTTCGCAAATAGTGTTTACCTACCCCCGTTTCAGGCGGGGAATGTGGGTGCACCTGCTGGTTACCCCCGAGTAAGAGAGAGTCTCATGGAGCCGCACCGACTCAAGGATGACGACGAAGCCGTACGCACAGCGCTCTCGTCGCTGAAGACCGCAACGGGAATCCCCGTCACGATGTACGGAACCTTGCTGCCGGATAATCGCCTGCAGATTACCCAGTGGGTAGGTCTGCGGACCCCGGCTTTGCAGAACTTGGTGATTGACGCGAATGTGGGCGTCGGCGGGCGCGTTGTTAGTACTCGCCGCGCAGTTGGTGTCTCCGATTACACCCGGGCCACCACGATTAGCCATGAGAATGATCGCTACATTCAAGACGAAGGTCTGCACTCTATCGTGGCGGTGCCGGTTACCGTTCAGCGTGAGATTCGCGGCGTCCTTTATGTCGGCGTTCATTCGCCGGTGCGCTTGGGTGACAAGGTGATCGAAGAGGTGACCATGACCGCCCGCTGCCTCGAGCAGGATTTGGCTGTTAATTCCGCATTGCGCCGCGCCGATGGTGGTAAGGGTGGCGCCGCGCGCGGGCACGTGATGAACGGTGCTGAATGGGAGCAGGTGCGCTCGACGCACTCCAAGCTGCGGATGCTGGCTAACCGTGTCAATGATGAAGACCTTCGCAAGGAGCTTGAGGCGCTGTGTGATCAGATGGTCTCTCCGGTGCGCGTGAAGCAGTCCACCAAGCTGTCCGCACGCGAACTCGATGTTCTTTCCTGCGTTGCACTAGGCCATACCAACGTTGAGGCGGCCGAGGAGATGGGCATTGGTGCCGAAACTGTGAAGTCCTATCTGCGTTCTGTCATGCGCAAATTGGGTGCGCATACTCGTTATGAGGCGGTTAATGCGGCCCGTCGTATAGGCGCGTTGCCCTGATTGTAGGTAAGTTGGGTGGGCGTGAAAGACCAATTTATTGTCTCCGGTGGGGCGCGCCTGCAGGGCACCGTCAAGGTTGACGGTGCTAAAAACAGTGTGCTGAAGCTGATGGCTGCGGCACTGTTGGCGGAGGGCACCACCACGCTGACCAACTGTCCTGAGATTCTCGATGTCCCCCTAATGCGAAAGGTCCTCGAGGGCCTCGGCTGCACAGTGGAGATTGATGGCCACACCGTGCGCATCACCACCCCAGCCGAGCTGCACTCCAACGCGGACTTCGATGCGGTGCGCCAATTCCGCGCTTCCGTGTGTGTGCTGGGACCGTTGACCGCGCGCTGCGGTCACGCGAAGGTGGCCTTGCCAGGCGGTGATGCTATTGGTTCCCGCCCCTTGGATATGCACCAGTCCGGGCTGGAGAAGATGGGCGCGCGCACGCGCATCGAACACGGTGCTGTGGTGGCGGAAGCCGACCGACTCCACGGGGCAAATATCAGGCTGGATTTCCCCTCCGTGGGTGCGACGGAGAATATTCTTACCGCCGCGGTGCTTGCTGATGGTGAAACTCAACTCCACAATGCTGCCCGCGAACCGGAGATCGTTGACCTGTGCACGATGCTCAAGGAAATGGGGGCCGATATCTCTGGGGAGGGGACGTCCACCATTACCATTCGGGGCGTAGACAAGCTGCAGCCGACGAAGCACGAGGTCATCGGCGACCGCATCGTTGCAGGCACTTGGGCTTATGCCGCTGTGATGACTCGCGGTGATATTACGGTGGGTGGCATTGCTCCTAAGCACCTGCACCTGCCGCTGGAAAAACTGAAGTCCGCCGGCGCTGACGTTGAGGACTATGTCAATGGTTTCCGAGTGCGCATGAATGGTCGCCCGAGCGCCGTGGATTATCAAACCCTTCCGTACCCCGGTTTCCCTACGGATCTTCAGCCCATTGCCATTGGTCTGTCCGCCGTGGCGGAAGGCACCTCCATCATTACGGAGAATGTCTTTGAATCGCGCTTCCGTTTCGTGGACGAGATGCTCCGCCTTGGCGCCGATGCTCAAGTTGATGGACACCACGTAGTCATCCGCGGGCAGGAGCGTCTGTCTTCGACGCATGTCTGGAGTTCCGATATTCGTGCAGGCGCCGGGTTGGTGCTCTCTGCACTGTGCGCGGATGAGACAACCACCGTGCACGATGTCTTCCACATCGATCGCGGCTATCCCAACTTTGTAGAGAACCTCCAGGCGCTGGGCGCCACGATAGAGCGCACTCAAGAGGAGGAGCTCTACTAAGGCGCCATGCTTGGCGACGTTTCCCCGGTCCAATCTCACGGTTGAACTGGGGATTTGTTGTTTGTTGGGGGTGTGCGTAT
>NZ_KV817295.1:0-393 GCF_001814605.1 Corynebacterium sp. HMSC074C01
CCCTTGGGACCTACTCCAGCCCCAGGATGCGACGAGCCGACATCGAGGTGCCAAACCATCCCGTCGATATGGACTCTTGGGGAAGATCAGCCTGTTATCCCCGGGGTACCTTTTATCCGTTGAGCGACACCACATCCACAAGTAGGTGCCGGATCACTAGTCCCGACTTTCGTCCCTGTTCGACATGTCTGTCTCACAGTCAAGCTCCCTTGTGCACTTACACTCACCACCTGATTGCCAACCAGGCTGAGGGAACCTTTGGGCGCCTCCGTTACATTTTGGGAGGCAACCGCCCCAGTTAAACTACCCACCAGGCACTGTCCCCAACCCAGATCATGGGCCAAGGTTAGACATCCAATCCGATCAGAGTGGTATTTCAACAACGACTCCACA
>NZ_KV817296.1:0-57249 GCF_001814605.1 Corynebacterium sp. HMSC074C01
CCGCAACCCCGCAACCGGAGGAACAAAATTCCTGCTTAGGTGGGGCGTGTCATGGCGGAGGGGGAAGGTTGGCCACAGGTCGGGTTAATGCCGGCCAAAGGGCGGGAAAGGGAGTGGCTGCGGGCAAGGGGGGAGGAGGAACTGGCATGAGAAAAGCCCCTCAGGGGAGGGGCTAGACGCGGTGTTTGTTAGCCGCGGTCGACGGCGCGGTTGCGCAGGGCGCGGGCGAGGCGGTCACGTTGCTCGGTCACGGCGCGGCGCAGGCCACCGGCCAGGTCGCGGGAGAGGAACTCGTCGGCGCGGTCGAGGGTCTCCTGGCTGACATCCCAGCGCGGGAACAACCCGGTCACCGTGGTCAAGGCAATCTCGTTGGACTGCGCGGACCAAATCTTTTCCGCCACGTCGAAGAACTCAGCACTCGGCAGGAGTTCATCGGAACCCACGAAAGCCAGGCCCGCTAGCTTCGACTCCAAGTCGCGGTTGCCCAGTTCACCGGCGACAATCTCGTCCCACACCGCGCGCTTGTTGTCCTCGGTATTAACCGCGGCCAACGCTTTAAGTGAGGCCTGGTAGCCCGTCGCGGTGTTATCGCGCTTGAGTTCCTCAGCCACCGCCGTCATGGCGGCGCCGGCGGCCTCGGGGCCGGTGACGTCGGCAAGCGAGCCATCGGCGATGAGCGCGGTGAGCGCCTTCCAGCGCAGGCCCGCATCCGAGGAGGTCTTAAGGAGCTCCTGGAAGAAGGCGCGGGAGGCGTCGTGAAGCTTGATGCCGGCCAGCGCCTGGGTGAAGACGATGGAGCGCTCGGCGTTTTCGGAGCGGGCGCCGTCAAGGAGGGCGTCGGCAAGCTGTGTGTCCTCCTTTGCCCACTCCGGGTCGGCGTAGGTGGACTGGGCCATAGCGGCCTGGGAGAGGATGCGCTCCAGCACGGCGAGCTCGGTCTCCGCCGCCGCACCGCGGGCCACGAGCGCCACGAAATCGCGGGCGCGCATCGAGCCCGCACGGGTCATTTCCCACGCGGTGGACCAACACAGAGTGCGGGCCATGGGATCTTCGAACTTGTCGATATTCTCCAACAGGAACTGCAGGGAACCCGCATCCAGCTCGATGAGGCAGTAAGTCAGGTCATCGTCGTTAGGCAGCACGAAGTCGATGTCCGCCTGCTTGCGGCCGATGAGTTCCGGAATCTCGGTGGAAGCGCCATCGATATCCATCTCGATGCGCTCGGTGCGCACCACCTTCTCACCCTGCAGGGCGTAGACGCCGACAGCGACGCGGTGCGTGCGCAGAGTATCGCCGCGCTGGGTGAGATAGGCCTGAGTAATGGTGCCGGACTCGTCCGTCGCCAATGCCATGCCCAGCGTGTTGACTCCTGAAGTCTTCAACCACTGCTGCGCCCAGAAGGACAGGTCGCGGCCCGAGGCCTCCTCCAAGTGGCGCAGCAGATCCCCGAACGTGGCGTTCGACCACTGGTGCTCCTGGAAGTGGCGGCGCACCCCGGCGAAGAAGTTCTCACGGCCCACGTAGGCCTGCAGCTGCTTGAGCACCGAGGCCCCCTTGGCGTAGGTGATGCCGTCGAAGTTCTGCTCCACGGTCTCAATATCGGAGGCATCCGTGGAAATCGGGTGCGTGGTGGGCAGCTGATCCTGCTGGTAGGCCCAGGCTTTCTCCACGTTGGCAAAGGTCACCCACGCGGTGTCGTACTGGGTTTCCTCCGCCTGGGAAATCGCCGCCGACCAGGTAGCAAAGGACTCGTTGAGCCACAGGTCATCCCACCATTGCATGGTCACCAAGTCGCCGAACCACATGTGCGCCAGCTCGTGCAGGATGGTGTCTGCACGGCGCTCATACTTGTAGTGCGAGGCTTGCGACGTAAAGACGTATTCATCGCGAATGGTCACGCAGCCGGCGTTCTCCATCGCGCCGGCGTTGAATTCCGGCACGAAAATCTGGTCATACTTGCCAAAGGGGTAGGCAAAGCCGAAGTTGCGGTGGTAGAAATCAAAGCCCTGCTTGGTCTCCGTGAACAAGCGCTCGGCGTCGAGCGATTCCAGTAGCGAGGGGCGGCAGTAAATGCCCAGCGGCACCTCCACGGACTTAGCCGGTGAGCCCTCCGGGTGCTCCGCCAAGGTGCCGGTCCACGTATCCGTCACGCCCACATACGGGCCCGCACACAGGGCAATCAGGTAGGTCGACAGCGGGTAATCCACCGCCGCGCGCACGGTATTGCCTGAACGCGTGATGGGGGAGTTGGTAATCACTGTCCAGTGCTCCGGAACCTCAAAAGCCAGCGAGTACGTCGCCTTCAGATCCGGCTGGTCAAAGCAGGCGAAGACGCGCTTGGCGTCGGCAGTCTCGAACTGGGTGTAGAGGTAAGCCTCGCCGTCGACTGGGTCAACGAAGCGGTGCAGGCCCTCGCCGGTGCGGGAGTAACGAATCTTCGCCACGACCTTCAGCTCATACTCCGCCACCTGCAAACCCGATAGCGGGATCCCGTACGTCGGGTCATAAGCACTGGTGGGCAGGGGAGCGCCGTTGAGGCGGACCTCGAGAAGCTCGTCACCGCGCAAGTCAATAAACGTAGAACCGGCCTTCTTAACTCGGAACTTCACCACCGTGGTGGAGGTGAAATACTCCTCTCCGGTGAGGTCCAAGGCGACGTCGTAGTGGCTTACCTCCACCATGTCGGAGCGCTGCTGGGCTTCCTCGCGGGTGAGGTTAATCGAGGTCATAAGGTGCATCTCCTCTTTCTCTGTACCTAAAGTCTCTGCACCAGCGTAGTCACCCGCCTAGGGTGGGGTGCCAAAGACCACACAAACAAAGGAGATTTACTATGGCTCAACAAGTTACGTTCTGGTTCGACTGCTCATGCCCCTTCGCATGGCTAACCTCGCGCTGGATTAAGGAGGTGGAGAAGGTCCGCGATATCGAGGTTACCTTCCAGCCGATGTCCCTGTCCGTGCTCAACAAGGGCCGCGACCTGGATCCGGAGTACATGAAGATGATGGAAGCCAACTGGGGTCCTGCCCGCGTGGCGGCCAAGATTGCCGTGGAGGCCCCGGAGAAGGTCGATGCCTTCTACACCGCGATGGGCACCCGCATCCACACGGAGGGCCAGGGCGGCAAGAAGGGTTACGGCGCCTACGACGACATCATCAAGCAGGCGCTTGACGACGTCTCCCTCCCCGCCGACTTCGCCTCCGTGGCCAACACCGAAGAGATGGATGAAAAGCTCACCGAGTTCCACAACCGCGGCATCTCCGAGGTCGGTGATGAGGTCGGCACCCCGGTGGTGAAGTTCGGTGATACTGCCTTCTTCGGCCCGGTCATCACGCGCGTTCCCACCGGTGAAGAAGCCGGCGAGCTTTTCGACGCCTCCGTGCGCCTCGCCCAGTTCCCCTACTTCTTCGAGCTCAAGCGCTCCCGCACCGAATCCCCGCAGGTTTAGTGCGTGGGATGGCCCACAGGCCGGTAGGATGTGGGCCATGCGCGTTTATTTAGGAGCAGACCACGCAGGGTTCGAGACGAAGAACGTCATTGCCGAACACCTGAAAAAGCAGGGCCACGACGTCATTGATTGCGGTGCCCACGAGTACGACGCCGAGGATGACTACCCGGCATTTTGCATTGAGGCCGCGTTGCGGACCGTCAACGATCCGGGCTCGCTCGGCATCGTGCTGGGCGGTTCCGGCAATGGTGAGCAGATTGCCGCTAACAAGGTAAAGGGCGCGCGCTGCGCCCTGGCGTGGTCCCCGGAGACCGCACGCCTGGCCCGCGAGCACAACAACGCCCAGCTCATCGGCATCGGTGGCCGCATGCACTCCGAGGAGGAGGCACTCGCCATCGTGGATGCCTTCCTGGATCAGGAATGGTCCCGTGCCGAGCGCCACCAGCGCCGCATCGACATTCTTGCCGAGTACGAGCGCACCAACATTCCGCCGGAGCTTCCGGAGGCTTAGTTCATATCCTTGGGGTGGGTGCCGCCGCGGCCCTCTTCCCCGAGGTCAAGATCAGTAATCGCAGCCATCTCGGATTCATCAAGCTCGAAGCCGAATACATCGAAGTTCTGCGCGATGCGCTCCGGGTTTTCGGACTTCGGGAAGACGATGACGCCATTTTGTAGATGCCAGCGGATAATCACCTGGGCGGGGGAAACGCCGTATTTTTCGGCAGGCTCGGTGATTTCCGGCTGCTCGAAGAGATCCGTCTTGCCCTGGCCTAGTGGGCCCCACGCCTCAATCTGTACCTTGTGAGCGCGGAAGGCATCGAGCTCGCGCCAGCGCTGCAGGTAGGGGTGCAGCTCCACCTGGTTGACCACGGGGGTTTCATCAGTCTGGGTTTCCAGCTGGTCCAGGTGCTCGAGTTCGAAGTTGGATACACCGATGGACTTGGCCTTGCCGGCCTTCTTTAACTCGATGAGCTGCTTCCACGCTTCGACGTAGTGGCCGTTGTCTGGGCAGGGCCAGTGGATGAGGTAGAGGTCCACATAGTCCAGACCTAGCTTTTCCAGGGACTCGTCGAGAGCTGCGGCTGCGTCGGTCTGGCGGTCATTCCACAGCTTCGTGGTGATGAACAGCTCTTCGCGTGGGATGCCGGACTTAGCAATCGCGCGACCCACGCCTTCCTCGTTGCCATAGATGGCAGCGGTGTCGATGTGGCGGTAGCCCACCTTGAGGGCTTCGAGGACCAGTTCCTCGGTCTTGTCGGGGTCTACCTTGAAGACGCCGTAGCCGAGCTGGGGGATGGTGTTGCCGTCGTTGAGTTTAATATTAGGTACAGTCATGCGGCCCACTCTACGCAGAGCATGGTCACCCGTGCAGAAACGGGAAATGATGGCCTAATCGAATCACAGGGATGCCTCGAGCGCGGCCTAGCACCGAAGAATTTGAAAACGACTAAAGCCGCACCGACGACCTAAAAGAGGTGCTCGGTACAGCTTTTTCTTGGAGGGAATGACGGGAATCGAACCCGCGTCTTCAGCTTGGAAGGCTGAGGTATTAGCCACTATACGACATTCCCACAACCGAGGATCTTCAACTTTCAAGGACTTGACTTTGAAAGCCGTTGAATCGGCGTGCCGATTACTTTAGCGCACGTGGTCGCTGAAAGAAAAATGGGAACTAGAACAGGGCCAAGGGCGTTAGTTTGGGTAGGTAGACAATTACAACAACACACAATTCGACTCTGAGATGAAAGTGGTGCTTTCGTGAGCTCGTTATTGCTCCTTATCCTTGTCGTCGGTGGCGGCGCATGGTTTCTGTCCTCGCGTAACGGGAAGAAGCAGCAGGAGCTGCGAGAATCCCAACGTTTTGATGACGCGATGGCGGATGCGCGCCGCTGGACTGAGCGTCTCGGCGGTCAGGTGATGAACCTCAGCGGCACGGATACCGCCTCCCAGCAGGCCATGGCGGATGCTTCCGAGCGTTTTACCGCTGCAAACTCGGCAATTTCTCAGGCCACGACAGCGAAGCAGGCGCACCTGGCGCGCGAATCTGCACTGGAGGGGCTCTACTACGTTGCGGCCGCGCGCGAGATTATGGGCATGGATCCGGGCCCGGAGCTGCCACCGCTGGAGGGCCAGCGCCAGGCCGGCAAGGTGACGGAGACCCGTACGGTGGAGGCAAACGGGGAGACGCTGACGGCGTCGCCAAGCGCATCTGCAGAAACCCCGAACTACTACCCGGGCGGTGTCGTGGCTGGGCGCCCGGTCCCGGCCGGTTGGTACTCGCGCCCGTGGTGGGCTGACGCGTTGACTACCGGCGTGTGGATGGTGGGCTACTCCATGATGTTCAACGCCATGTTCGCGGGCATGTCCGGCGTCGGCTACTCCGCAGCGGCGGCTGAAAGCGGCGACTGGGGCGGAGGCCTCGGCGGCGCTGAAGGCATGGACGGTGGTGCCATGGACGGAGCCGGCGGCGATATGGGTGCCGGTGATGCCGGGGGAGGCGACGAAGGTGGCTTCTTCGATGGCCTCTTCGGCGGCGACGGAGGCGATGGCGGCATGTTTGATTTCGACTTCGACTTCTAGGAATAGAAATATCATCTGACATGCGCAAATGAACATAAAATGGGGCCGGTGTTGGGATAGTCAAGCTGCTATCGGTACACTAGCCCCAGTATGAAGCGCAGCTGCGTGCGGAACTTCCGGGCGCAGAGGCTTTCCATACGGGGCGTGGCGCAGCTTGGTAGCGCACCTGCTTTGGGAGCAGGGGGTCGCAGGTTCAAATCCTGTCGCCCCGACGTATGGGGGCCTGGACACTCATCCAGGCCCCCTAATTTCATCTTTGAACGATCACAATCAGGAGAGTTTCTCGTGAAGACCACCGTAGACAAGCTGAGCGATACCCGCGTCAAGCTCACCGTCAACGTTCCGTTCGCTGAGCTGGACAAGGAAATCGATCAGGCCTACGCGGCGATCGCGCAGCAGGTTTCCATCCCGGGTTTCCGTAAGGGCAAGGCTCCGCGCCAGCTTATCGACGCCCGCTTTGGTCGTGGCCCCATCCTCGAGCAGGTAGTCAACGACATGCTGCCGTCCCGCTACGAGCAGGCCGTTACCGAAAACGATCTCAAGGTTATTGGTCAGCCGGAGATTGACATTGCCAAGCTGGAGGACAACGACTTCGTCGAGTTCACCGCTGAGGTAGATATCCGCCCCGAGTTCGAGGTGCCGGACTTCTCCAAGATCTCTGTCAAGGTGCCTGCACTGGAGACCTCCGAAGAGGACGTCGACAAGGCGCTCGAGGATCTGGCTTTCCGCTTCGGTGAGCTCAAGGACACCAAGCGCAAGATGAAGACCGGTGACTTCGCTGTCATCGACATCACCACCGAGGTGGACGGCACCAAGCTGGATGAGGCTTCCCACGAGGGTATGACCTACCGCATCGGTGACGACAACCTGATTAAGGGTCTCGATACCGCACTGCGCGGCATGAAGACTGACGAGGACAACGCGTTCACCACCACCATCCAGTCCGGTGAGCACGAGGGCGAAGAGGCCACCGTGAAGGTCCACGTCCAGCAGAGCAAGGAGCGCAAGCTGCCGGATCTCGACGACGAGTTCGCACAGATGGCCTCCGAGTTTGACACCATCGACGAGCTGCGTGAGGACACCAAGTCCCGCGTCGAGGAGACCAAGAAGTCCGAGCAGGCTGCTGCCATCCGCGATGAGGTCCTGAAGGCTGCTCTGGCTGAGGTTTCCTTCGAGCTGCCGTCCTCCATCGTTGATGAGCAGGTTCACGCTCAGCTGCACCAGGTCATGGGCCAGCTGGCTCACGACGAGAAGGCTCTGGCCCAGCTGCTTGAGGCACAGGGCACGACCCGCGAGGAGTTCGACGCTGATGCTCGCAAGTCCGCTGAGGAATCCGTCCGCACCCAGCTCTTCCTCGACGCCCTGGCTGAGATCGAGGAGCCGGAGGTGTCCCAGCAGGAGCTGACCGACCACATCCTGTTCACCGCGCAGTCTTACGGCATGGACCCGAACCAGTTCATCCAGCAGCTGCAGTCCAGCAACCAGCTGGGTAACCTGTTCTCTGACGTTCGCCGTGGCAAGGCCCTGGCAATGGCCATCTGCCGTGCCGAGGTCACCGATGAAGAGGGCAACAAGGTTGACGTTGACCAGTACTTCGGTGAAATCGAAGAAGCGGACGCTGCTGAAGCTTCCGAGGAGAAGTAATCTCCCGCTTGTAACGCGCTGCTGCCACATGTGTGGTGGCGAGCGCGCATGAAACCCCGGATTCAGGTAACTCAAGGATGAGCCTGAATCCGGGGTTTGTGTCATTGTGAACGCCCTCTAGGAGTCTTTGAGTACTTCGTAGAGGGCGCGATGGGTGTTGGCTGGGGATACCGCTAGCCGTTCGTGGCTCTAAAGGCCTCGTCGGTCAACTGCAGGAAGCGCATAACGTAATCCTTGACAAAGTCTGCGGTGCGTTGATTGAGATGTCCGGACTCTTCGAAAAGGGTGGGGGATTGGCCCAGAAATACTTCGGGCTGACCAGGGAGCGGCATATCGAAGTAGGACAGGGCGAGGCGAAGGTTCTTCTGTGAACTGTAGCCGCCCATGCGGCCTACAGAGTGGCTAATGATACCTGCGGGAAGGTTCTTCCACGCCACATCTGAGTTGGGCTTAGAGCCGATGTCCACTGCGTTCTTGAGGCAGGCAGGGATAGTGCGGTTGTTCTCTGGCGTAATGAAGAGGATCCCGCTCGAGTTCTTGATGGTCTCGCGAAAGGTGGTGTACTCAGCCGGAGTGGGCTTGTCCGTGACGGCGGGGTCATCGTAGTCGAAGTCATAGAGCGGCAAGTCACGGATTTCCACGATGTTTGCCTCGTAGTCTTCAGGGATCATCGTGAGCACCTCGTGTGCAATCTTGCGTGCAAATGACTCTCGGCGCAGGCTGCCGACGATAACGCTGATACGTGGGGTGGTCATGGTAAACCTTCTTTCTTAGTTGGGTGTAGGGAGACGTGGTCAAGGGAGAAAAGGCTTGCAGCCAAAGGCCGGTGGTGGGCCGGCAGCGTGGGCGGCGGTGAGGAAGCCATCTACTTTGTCTCCTTCTTCATGGCGGAAGTACAGTTCGATGAGCCCTAGAAGACCCCCGAGGACGGCCTCTCGTGCGGCGGATGTATTCAACAGCCGCATGGCTGCGGGTTGGTTTCCTTCGCGGATGGCTTCAAACAGCGCGATGGTCTCAAGCCAGCTTCCTTGGTCCGGTCGCGGAAAAGGTTTAGAAATCCCAGTCATCATCACTCGTTTCTTCAGCAGTACCAATGACATAGGAGGAACCAGATCCGGAGAAGAAGTCATGGTTCTCATCTGCTCCGGGGGCTAGGGCCGCGAGGATTTCTGGGTTCACTTCCGTTTCTTCGGGCGGGAAATAGTCCGGGTAGCCCAAATTCATGAGTGCCTTATTGGCGTTATAGCGAACGAACACGGCTACATCATCCATGAGTCCCAAAGGCTCATATAGCTCGCCGGAATAGTCCAGCTCTAGTGCATAAAGCTCTTCGAGCAAAGAAATGGTGAAATCATGCATTTCCTTCTGCCGTAGCGGGGTCGTGGATTCCAAACCGCGCTGATACTTGTAGCCCGAGTAGTAGCCGTGCACTGCCTTGTCACGCAGAATGAGGCGAATCATGTCTGCCGTATTTGTCAGGGTGGCGTGGACAGAAAAGTGCAAGGGAAGATAGAAACCCGCGTAGAGAAGCAATGAGGAAAGGAGCGTCGATGACACCTTGCGTTTGAGTGGATCCGGCCCAAAATAGTGCGCGAGCACTTTCTTGGCGCGTGCCTGGAGAAGGTCGTTATTCACCGCCCAGCGGTATGCTTCATCAATTTCCTTTGTACTGCTCAGGGTAGAAAACACTGAAGAGTATGAACGGGCATGGACTGACTGCATGAAGGCGATGTTGGTATACACGGCCTCCTCGTGTTCGGTGCGGGCATCTTGAATCTGACAGATTTCTCCCACAGTGGCCTGGACAGTATCCAGGGTGGTGAGTCCCGTGAACACCCGCATGGTGAGGTTGCGTTCCTCGGGCGTCATCTTCTGCCACGCCGGGAGATCATTAGAAAGCGGGACCTTCTCTGGCAACCAAAAATTGGCGGTGAGACGGTTCCACACTTCAAGATCCTTGTCATCGCTCACCCGGTTCCAATTGATGGCGCGGATGCGGGCTGAAGGATCATGCCGGTAGCTCGGCGGGGTAACTGAAATGCTGGTTAGTTCAGCACTGTTCGATGTTGAAGACATAGCTTCCTTCTTTCTGAGTGAATGGTTGTAGACAAGGGGAGGACCGTGCTCCTACAAAGCACAGGAGACGCAGCCTTCGACCTCGGTTCCTTGGAGCGCGGATTGGCGTAAACGGATGTAGTAGAGGGTCTTGATTCCGGCTTTCCAGGCATAGATTTGTGCCTTGTTGATGTCTCGCGTGGTCGTATCAGCGGTAAAGAACAAGGTCAGGGAAAGTCCTTGGTCCACGTGTTGGGTGGCCATGGCGTAGGTGTCGATGATTTTTTTGTATCCCACGGCGTAGGAGTCATCGAAATACTCCAGGTTGTCGTTGGTCATTTCCGGCGCGGGGTAGTACACGCGCCCCAAGCGGCCTTCCTTGCGTATTTCAATTTTGGAGGCAATCGGGTGGATGGACGCGGTGGAGTCATTGATGTAGGAAATTGATCCAGTGGGTGGAACTGCCTGCAAGTAGGCGTTGTAGATGCCGTCTTGCATCACTTGTTTCTTGAGCCGTAGCCAATCCTCGCGTTGAGGAATCTGCACGCCTGCTTCATGGAAGAGCTGTTTTACGTGTTCAGTGGCTGGCACCCAGTCTTGGTCGATGTATTTGTCAAAGTAGGCGCCAGTGGCATAGGTGGATTCTTCGAAGCCTGTGAATCGTTGACCTTTTTCAACCGCGAGTGCATGGGATGCGCGGAGCGCATGGTAGGTCACCGTGAGGAAATAGATATTTGTAAAGTCCAGTGCCTCGGCGCAGCCATAAGGAATACGCTGTGAAGCAAGGAAGCCGTGGAGATTCATTTGGCCCAGACCAATGGCATGCATGGAGGCATTTCCGTGAGCGATGGAAGGAACAGCTTCGATATTCGTCAGGTCTGAAACCTTCGTGAGGGCACGTACTGCGGTTTCGACGGTCTCCCCAAAGTCCGGTGATTCAAAAGCCTTCGCAATGTTGAGCGAACCTAGATTGCAGGAAATATCCTGGCCGACGGTGGTGTAGTCACCCGAAGCTCCGTAGGTCGATGGCGTGTTGACCTGGAGGATTTCACTACACAGGTTGGACATATTGATATGTCCTTTGAGGGGATTAGCGCGGTTGACCGTATCCTCAAAGAGGATGTAGGGGTATCCGGATTCAAACTGAAGCTCAGCCAGCGTGGTGAAAAACTCGCGGGCCTTAATGGTCGTGTGAGAAATTCGCGGATTGGCAACCAACTCGTCGTAGCACTCGGTGATGGACATGTCAGACATGGCTACGCCGTACTCGCGAGCGATGTCATACGGGCTAAAAAGATGCATATCCTTGTTCTCTTTGGCCAGCCGGAAGGTTATATCTGGAATAACAACCCCCAGCGAAAGAGTCTTGATGCGGACTTTCTCATCGGCATTTTCCCGCTTGGTATCCAGGAAGCGAAGAATATCTGGATGGTGCGCATGCAGGTAGACGGCTCCAGCGCCCTGCCGGGCGCCCAATTGGTTGGCATAGCTGAAGCTATCTTCGAGAATCTTCATGACTGGGACTACGCCGGAAGCCTGGTTCTCTATCTTTTTGATTGGGGCTCCGGATTCGCGCAGGTTGCTCAGCAACAAGGCCACTCCACCACCGCGCTTTGATAGTTGCAGTGCAGAGTTCACGCTGCGACCAATGCTCTCCAAATTGTCTTCGATTCGCAGGAGGAAGCAGGAGACCATTTCGCCGCGCTGGGCTTTGCCTGCGTTGAGAAAAGTAGGGGTGGCGGGCTGGAATCGTCCTGTCATGATGTCATCCACCAGCTTTTCTGCGAGCTCTTCGTCGCCCTGTGCAAGGTATAAAGCTGTGGTGGCGACGCGTTCTTCGTAGCCTTCTAGGAATCGGGAGCCATCAAAGGTTTTCAGTGCATATGAAGTAAAGAACTTAAATGCGCCGAGGAAGGTGCGGAACTGGTGCTTAGCTCGATGAGCTCTGTCATACATGGCGCACAGAAAGGCGTCATCATAAAGCTCAAGGAAATCCCGCTCGTAGTACTCGTTATCAACCAACCATTCCAAGCGTTGCTTGGTGGAATCGAACTGATGCATGCGGGGAGCGACATGGTGCGTGACATAGTCTTGTGCTGCCTGAATGTCCTTGTCAAACTGGATTTTTCCAGAAGCGTCGAACAAGTTCAGCTGCGCGTTGAGTGCGTGGTAGCTCTTGCGCTTGCCGACACCGCCGGCATTGTTTGCTGAAGCGGTGCGGAGCGTAGTGCCATGAGGTTGTGTGGGGGTGGCATCGAGAGGCCACATTGTGTCTTCCAATCTGTGTGATGCGGATGGGTTCTTCATCTTGCGGGGGATTAATGGGGTGTCATCGTTAGCTGCTTTTGCTGCTCCCAAAACTTTTGAAGGCCCTGCTTTACGGCGGCAATGTCCTTCTGGGTGCCGAGAAGCTCGAAGTGATACAGCTCCGGTACGTGGCACTTGGCGGAAATGATGCGTCCGGCGACGCAGTAAGCACTTCCGAAGTTGGTATTCCCTGAGGTAATAACGCCCCGGATAAAGGAGCGGTTGATTGGGTCATTGAGGAAGTCGATGACCTGTTTGGGGACTGCGCGTTTGAGCGAGCCTCCGCCGTAGGTGGGAACGATGAGTACGTACGGGTGTGAAACCTGGATCATCCCGGTTTTCTTGGGGCGCAGTGGAATGCGCACCGCGGGTCTATCTAAGCGTTCGACGAATCTTTTTGTATTTTCTGAAACGCTAGAAAAATACACCAAATCTGGTGAGTCTGACATAGCAATCCTGCTCATCCTGGCCTTAGCCATAAGTGGGATAGGTGATATTCGAAAAGACTAACTACGCAATGGCGTAGTTGCAACTACGGCCCAACGTAGTTTTGAAAAGGGCAGGTGAGAGTAGGATTAATGCAAAGGGGAAGGTCTAACGGCTGTGGTGTGCTACAAACACTGCGTCGGTAGCTGGGCGTCCAAGCACTACCCACTGAGTGCTGCCGGCCACCTGTATTTCGAGAGAATCTGAAAAGGGCGCTCCCTCGCGCGTGCTAAGAACAGCCCCTGTGACAATGCCGCGCTCTTCAAGGAACTTCAGCAGTTGTGGGTCGGAATCAGAAATGCGTTCCACGGTCACTTGCGGTTGCGCACCGCTGTCGGTGAGACGGTGCGCACTGGGGATTGTGATCTGTCCATCAACCGTAGGGATAGGATCGCCGTGCGGATCCCTAGTGGGGTAATTAAGGAACTTATCTACACGTTCTATGAGCATGTCGGACACCGCGTGTTCGAGATTTTCGGCTTCATTATGGACTTCGTCCCACGTGTAGTCCAATGCTTGAACCAAAAAAGACTCAAGCAATCGGTGGCGGCGCACCATGACCAATGCGTACTGCCTGCCAAGTTCGGTTAACTCCACAGAGCCATAGGGCGTGTGTGACACGAGCCCTTGCTTCGACATTTTGCGCACTGCATCGGAAACCGAGGAGAGCTTGAGTCCCAACTGTTTCGCTATAAGTGTGGCGGTAACGGGCTCGGACGACCATTCCTTTAGCCCCCAGATTGCTTTCAAATAGTTCTGGGTACTGGTGGATAGCTCGGAAACAGACATGAGCAAATGTTAACCCAGCTTCCGTATGCGCCTTTGGTGCTGCGCCCCAACGCTCATAGCGAACAGAGGCCAAGTTTGAGAGGAATGCCGGTAAGGTGGGGCCAGTTAAAGCATTCTTCACTTGAAGGAGAACCATTAATGTCTGAGAAGATTTCAATGAACTCGTCGTCTACGGGTATGAATCTGAGCGATAGCGTGTATGAGCGCCTGCTGCGCGAGCGCATTATTTTCCTGGGAACCCAGGTGGATGATGAGATTGCCAACAAACTGTGCGCCCAGATCCTCCTGCTGTCCGCAGAGGACCCCACGCGCGATATTTCGCTTTATATTAATTCGCCGGGTGGCTCGGTCACCGCGGGCATGGCCATCTACGACACGATGAAGTACTCGCCGTGCGATGTGGCTACGTATGGCATGGGCCTGGCCGCTTCGATGGGCCAGTTCCTGCTCTCCGGCGGCACCAAGGGCAAGCGCTACGCCCTGCCGCACGCACGCATCATGATGCACCAGCCTTCCGCTGGTGTGGGTGGTACCGCCGCAGATATCGCCATCCAGGCCGAGCAGTTCGCGCAGACCAAGCGCGAGATGGCTGAGCTCATCGCTGAGCACACCGGCCAGACCTTCGAGCAAATCACCAAGGATTCGGACCGCGACCGCTGGTTCACCGCCCAGCAGGCCAAGGAATACGGCATCGTCGACCACGTCATCGAGTCCGTCAACGGTCCTATCACCAACTAGGGAACAAGGAGCTTTATCACTATGTCTAACCTTCAGATGCCTTCTTCCCGCTACGTTCTGCCGGAGTTCATTGAGCAGAACGCACAGGGATCGAAGACCACCAACCCGTATTCCAAGCTCTTTGAAGAGCGCATCATCTTCCTGGGCACCCAGGTCGATGACACCTCCGCCAACGACATCATGGCGCAGCTGCTGGTCCTCGAGTCCCAGGACCCGGACCGCGATATCACGATGTACATCAACTCCCCGGGTGGCTCGTTTACTGCGCTGATGGCTATCTACGACACCATGCGCTACGTCCGCCCGGACGTGCAGACCGTGTGCCTGGGCCAGGCGGCATCCGCAGCGGCTGTTCTGTTGGCCGCCGGTGCTCCGGGCAAGCGCGCTGCGCTGCCGAACTCTCGTGTGCTGATTCACCAGCCGCGTACGCAGGGCACGCAGGGCCAGGTGTCGGACCTTGAGATCGAGGCCAACGAGATCGAGCGCATGCGCCGCCTCATGGAGGAGACCCTGGCTGAGCACACCGGCCGCACTGCGGAGCAGGTGCGCATCGATACTGACCGCGACAAGATTCTTACCGCGCAGGAAGCCGTTGACTACGGTCTCATCGATACCGTCTTTGATTACCGCAAGCTCAACGCCTAAGTAATCAAGCTTAAAGCCCCGCTGTCTAGTAGATAGCGGGGCTTCGGCCATGCTTAGGCTTCGTAGGGCGGCAGGATGGCCTCGGGGGACTCGGGGAGGATCTGGCCGCCGTCAATGATGATGGTCTGGCCCGTTATGTAGCCTGCTTCGCGGGAGGCGAGGAAGGCCGCGGCGTTGCCGATATCGCGCGGGGAACCTAAGCGGTGCATAGGGACGGAGCGTGCCATTTGGTCGAGGTACTCCTGACCCTGGCCCTCCAAACCCTCGGTGAGGATGTTGCCTGGCAGAACACCATTGATGGTGATGCCATCACGGGCAACTTCCAGTGCCGCGGAGCGCATGAAGCCTTGTTGTGCGGCCTTCGAAGCGCCGTAGTGCGCCCAGCCTGGGTAGCCGGTGTGCGAGCCGGTGATAGACGTCGTGATGACGATGCGCCCGTAGCCCGCTTTCTTCATGTAGGGCAGTGCTTCCTGCACCACGGTGAACGTGCCGTGCGTGTTGATGGCGAACATGGCGTCCCATTGCTCGTCGGTTATGTCCTCGAGCGGGCAGTTGGGGAAGACACCGGCGTTGGAACAGACGATGTCGATGCGGCCATAGCGCTTGACGACGTCCCTGTAGAGGTTGCGGACGGAGTCGCGCGAGGTGACGTCGACAAGCAGGGCGTCCGCCCCGAGTTCTTCGGCAGTCTTCTGCGCGGCCTCGAGGTTGAGGTCAGCGATGACGACGGTCGCGCCGGCTTCGCGTAGAGCGCTGACGATGCCGCGGCCGATTCCGGCGGCGCCGCCGGTGACGATGGCAACGTGGTCCTGAAGATTAAACATGTACTGCTCCTAAGCGGTTGGGGCTGTGTGCCCCTCCAGCCTAGGCCGCCACGGTCTGGGGTGCTGTCTGCTTGGTGGTTGCCGTGTAGGCGCGCACACCGATGAGGGAGATTGCGGCCAACACAGCGGTAGCGCCGGCGAGGGTGTAGAGCCCCGTTGGGGTCCAGCCGCTTTCGAGCAGATAGCCCGCCAGGATGGGAGCGAGGGTAGCGCCCACGCGAGCGATGCCGATGGCAGCGCCCGTACCCGTGGTGCGCAGCGCCGAAGGGTAAGCCTCCGGGGTGACGGTGTAAAGGCCGGAGATGCAGGCGTTGAGGGTAAGACCTACGCCGACACCGAGGGTGAACATGAGGGTGGGCACCGCGGTGGAGTTGATGAAACCGACGAGCACGACGGAGGAGACGAGGCAGAAGGCGATGAGAAGCGGGCGGGCGTCGATGCGCGTGGTGAAAAGGCCGAAGAGGATGGCGCCGATTGCACCGCCGAAGGAGAGCATGATGCCGCCGATGATGCCTTGCTGGGCGGTTAGCCCCTCGGCGGTAAGCAGCTTCGGGGTCCACTGTGAAGTGAAGTTGTAGGCAAACATGATGAAGCTGAACGCCAGCCAGAGCTTGATGGAGGTGCGCAGGAACTGTGGCGAGACGAGGTCTTTGTAGGAGGCCTTGTGGGTGGTGCGGGGGCGGACGCTGACCTCGCCCTTGAGGCCGAGTTTGGCGGCGATGGTGCGGACCGAATCCATGCGGCCGCGGGCGGCGAGGAAGTCGGCGGACTCGGGGACGAAAGCAACCGTGAGGATAAGGGCTAAGACGGTGAGCGCTGCGCCAACCCAGAAGATGGGCTGCCAGCTATCGAAGGAGGAGGCGATAACTCCGCAGAATGAAGCACCCAGGCCATAGCCGGAGGCGTAGATGGCGACGGCTAGGCCGCGGAAGCGCAGGTTGGAGTACTCGCTGACGAGTACGGTGACACAGACAAGCACGCCGCCGACGCCAATGCCGGTGATGAGGCGGCAAATCAGGAGAAGGCTGAACGTGGGCGCGAGCGCGGTGAGCACGAGGCCGACGAGGTCGATGATCAGCGAGACCGTAATGAGGGTGGTGCGCCCGAGGCGGTCAGCTAACGGGGCGAGGAAGAGTGAGCCGAGGCCGATACCGATGAGTGCGGCGGAGAGGAGCCAGCCTAGGGAGGAATCGGATAAGACGAATTCTCCGCTGACAGGTCCGGCGCCGAAGGCCATGGCGACCATGTCGTAGCCGTCGAGGGCATTGAGGAAGAGGGCAATGACGATGATGAGCCACTGGCGCGCGCCCATGGGGGAGCGGTCGATGAGTTCGCGGATGTCCATGAAAATCTTTCTGCTGATGGAGCGGTTTCGATGTAAGTTAGTGAACCGCTCTGTCTATGTCTACTGACTGCCGTTTTAAATTCAGTGGCGCGCCGCCGCGTGCGGAATAGCGCTGGGGTCTGGGTGGTTTACTAGAGTGGAATAAACTGCGGTAAAATCGCTCCACCCAACCCCAGAGAAAAGAGTTGAAAGGCCTTCATGGCACGTATGCAAGAAAGCGCTGACCTGCTCAAGTGTTCCTTCTGTGGAAAGAGTCAGAAGCAGGTGAAGAAGCTTATCGCCGGCGGCGGTGTCTACATCTGTGACGAGTGCATCGAGCTCTGCAATGAAATCATCGAGGAGGAGCTCGGCGCGGCTCAGGCCGAGGCGGACGAAGAGAAGGAAATGCGCCTTCCGCGCCCTTCGGAGATTTCGGCTTTTCTGGATAAGTACGTCATTGGCCAGGACCAGGCCAAGCGCGTGTTGTCGGTGGCTGTGTACAACCACTACAAGCGCATCAAGGCTGAGGAAGCCGCGGGCCTGGAGGGCCGTCGGAAGAAGTCGCAGGATGAAGAGGTGGAGATCTCTAAGTCCAACATCCTGATGCTGGGACCGACGGGCTCCGGAAAGACCTACCTGGCGCAGACCCTGGCGCGCCTGCTCGACGTCCCCTTCGCCATCGCGGATGCCACGAGCCTGACCGAGGCCGGTTATGTGGGCGAGGATGTGGAGAACATCCTGCTCAAACTGCTGCAGGCAGCGGACTTTGACGTGGAGCGTGCGCAGCACGGCATCATCTACGTCGATGAGGTGGACAAGATCTCCCGCAAGTCGGAGAACCCCTCGATTACCCGCGATGTGTCCGGTGAAGGCGTGCAGCAGGCCCTGCTGAAGATTCTTGAGGGAACCGTTGCAGCAATCCCTCCGCAGGGCGGGCGCAAGCACCCGAACCAGGAGTTCATCCAGCTGGATACCTCGAACATCCTCTTCATCGTGGCCGGTGCTTTCGCGGGCTTGGATAAGGTGATTTCGGAGCGCGTGGGCAAGAAGGGCGTGGGTTTCGGCGCCAAGCTGGAGACCAAAGACGAGAAGGAATCAGTCGACTTCTTCTCCCAGGTGCGCCCGGAAGACCTAGTGAAGTTCGGCCTCATCCCAGAATTCATCGGCCGCCTGCCGGTGGTTGCCACGGTGGATAACCTGGACCGCGAATCGCTGGTGAAGGTGCTCGTGGAGCCGAAGAACTCGCTGGTCAAGCAATACCAGCGCCTGTTCAGCATGGATGGTGCGGAGCTGCACTTCGAGGATGAGGCGCTGGAGGCAATCGCCGAGCTCGCGCTCGAGCGCAAGACCGGTGCCCGCGGCCTGCGTGCCATCATGGAGGAGCTGCTCGTGCCCATCATGTATGACCTCCCAGACCGCGAGGACATCGCCAGCGTCCACATCACGCAGGACTGCGTGACTGACGGCGGCGAGCCGGAGTTCGTGTACTCGGACGAGGCGAAGGAATCCGCCTAAACGGCATCTCTTAAAAGGCATCTTCAAGGCTGAAGATGCCTTTTGTGCTGTCTACATGGCGTTTTCAGGTCTAAAAACGCCTTCTGTCAGATGCCATCTGCCTGTTGGGGCAAAGGAACCAGATGAATGGGACCATGTAGCTGTGGAGTGAAATTGTGACCTGGGCTTGTGCTCAGGCCGGCGCGCAGATGGTTCCTTTACTTTGGTTTCTTTGCTCGCGCGGTGCTGGGGAGAGGGCTCTAACCGTAGAGTCCCCGCCGGCGCGTCATTCGTAGAGGCTCGCTGACGCGTCGCCCTCGTCCTCGGTGGAGTAGACATCCAAGGGCGCGGACTCAGCATCGAGCTCGGTTTCGTTCTGGGTGAGGTAGGACTCGAAGCCGATGTCCGGGATGTTCGCCGTAAGGAAAGCCAGCACAGCATCGACCGCCATGCGGTGCAGCCCCTCAGTGTTGTTGTGGGTGTACATGTTGATGTCGAGCAGGTTGCTCATCATCGCGTGATTCGTCACCCGGTACATCGAGAGCGCAGAAATCAGCGTGAAAATATCGTTGGCGGAAATTCCCGGGCGGAACGCGCCGGAATCTTGGCCCAGCATGAGCAGCCTGTCGAGGTGGAGGGAGATCTCGGACACGTCGACAAGCGCCTGCGAGGACTCCAGCACACTGTGGGAGGATTCCATCGTTAGCATCCGGATGGCTTCGGGGTTATTCACATGTTGGCGGAACAACCAATCCACCAAGGTGCGCACGCCCTCGACTGGGACAGCAGAATTGATCTCGAGGCTGCCCTCTGGCGGGTTGAGGCGCCGCGCTGCCGCTGCCAAGGCTTGCTGGTAGAGCCCCTTCTTATCCCCGAAGTAGTAGTGGATCATGCGCTTGGACATCCCAGACAGCTTCGATACGGTCTCGAGCTTGGTTTCGGCATAACCATGCTCCGAAAACTCCGATATCGCAACATCGATCACGTGCTCAACAGAGCCGGAGTCGACCGATGAAGTCTCAGTGCTCATGGAAGGTCCCGTCTAGTCGATGGATATGCGTACAGTTGTCCACTATGCCGAAAAAAGACGGCCGTGGAGCTCAAGTACAAAGAACTCGCATCTTTCGGGGGTAAAATCACACCCCACGGGGGCGAAAAACGGGACTAGGGTGGGAAGGTGAATACCCAGCCGAAAGGACTCGCACATGACTGCATCGAAACCCGTCAAGATCACCGTGACCGGCGCCGCCGGCAACATCGCCTACTCTCTGCTGTGGCGCATCGCTGCGGGCGATGTCTATGGCAAGGACACCCCGGTGGAGCTGGCTTTGCTGGAAATCCCGGACGCCGTGGGCGCCGCTGAAGGCGTGGCCATGGAGCTTAATGACTCTGCTTTCCCCCTCCTGCGCGGCATTACCGTCACCGATGATCCGAACGTGGCCTTCAAGGACACCAAGGCTGCTTTCCTCGTCGGTTCCCGCCCGCGCAGCAAGGGCATGGAGCGCGCCGACCTGCTGGAAGCCAACGGTGCCATTTTCACGGTCCAGGGCAAGGCGCTGAACGACGTCGCTGCGCGCGATGTCCGCGTCCTCGTCGTGGGTAACCCGGCCAACACCAATGCTTATATCGCTGCCAACAGCGCACCGGACCTGGCCCCGAGCCAGTTCACCGCGCTCATGCGCCTGGACCACAACCGCACCCAGAGCCAAGTCTCCCTCAAGACGGGCGTGCCTACCGCGGAGCTGACCAAGGTTGCCGTGTGGGGCAATCACTCTGCCTCCCAGTTTCCGGACCTGACCTTCTCCAACGCCGAGGTTGATGAGACCTGGTACAAGGAAGAGATGATTCCGAAGGTGGCCAAGCGCGGCGCTGAGATCATCGCCGTGCGCGGTAAGTCTTCAGCTGCCTCCGCAGCCTCTGCCGCGGTGGATCACATGCACGATTGGATCCATGGCACCGAGGACTGGCGTACCGCAGCCGTCGTCTCCGATGGCTCCTATGGCGTGGACGAGGGCCTCGTCGCAGGTTTCCCCACCGTCGCCCGCGACGGCAAGTGGGAAATCGTGCAAGGCCTCGAGCTCAACGATTTCCAGAAGGAACGCATCGAGGCCTCGGTTCAAGAGCTGCGTGAGGAGCGCGAGGCCGTAGCCCACCTGCTCAAGGACTAAGACTCAAGCACTAAGTTATCGATGAGCCGCACTGGCCCCACCTGCGCTGCAACGAGCGCCAGGGCGGGCCGGTGTTGTGCATCAACGGGCTCGAGCGTGGCTGGATCCACCACGGTGAGGTAGTCCACCGTCACGCCGGGGGAGGAAGCAAGCTGGGCTTCAGCCTCCTTGAGGGATGCACCATCCCGCAGTGCGAAGAGCGCCTGGGACAGCGCCACGGCCTGCTCGCGCTCGGCAGGGCTCAAGCGAGCGTTGCGGCTGGACTCGGCCACGCCGTCCGCCGCGCGGACGATGGGCGCGCTGACGATGTCGAGTGGCAGGTCGAGGTCCGCCACCAAGCGCCGAATAATGGCTACCTGCTGGGCATCCTTCTGCCCGAAGTAGGCGCGGTCGGGGCGCACGAGAGTGAATAGCTTGCTCACCACAGTGGCCACGCCGTCGAAGTGACCGGGGCGCGAAGCGCCTTCCAAGACCGAGCCCATCTCACCCGTGCGCACCCACACCCGCGGGGTGCCACCCGGGTACATCTCCTCCACGGTGGGAGCGAAAACCGCATCCACGCCTAGAGAATCGAGCAGTGCTGCATCCGCGTCGAGGTCGCGCGGGTAGGCGCGGTAGTCCTCGCAATCGCCGAGGTCGGTGAATTGGAGGGGATTGACAAAGACCGAGCACACCACGGTGTCATTCTCCTCGCGGGCGCGGCGAACGAGGGAAGCGTGGCCTTCGTGAAGCGCGCCCATCGTGGGCACCAATCCCACGGTGCCGGATGCGGCCGCGCGGAAGGCGCGGAGTTCAGATTTAGTTGTAAGGATCTGCATGGCCCAAACTTTAGTCCTCGAAGGATTCCTCGGCGTTGGGGAAGGAGCGCTCGCCCACATCGGCCACGTAATTCTTCGCACCCTTCAGCAGCGCGCCGCGCAGGTTTGCGTAGCGGCGCACGAAGCGCGGCGCCTTGGGTCCGCCCAGCCCGAAGGCATCGGTCCACACGAGGATCTGGCCGTCGGTCTGTGCGCCGGCGCCAATACCGATGGTGGGGATGGGCAGTTCCTTGGTCACCTCCTCAGCCAACGCAGCTGGGACCATCTCCAGTACCACGGCGAAGGCGCCGGCGTCGGCAAGCGCGCGGGCGTCCGTGTGCAGCTTCTCCGCACCGGCACCGCGGCCCTGGACCACGAAGCCGCCCAAGGCGTGAACCTGTTGGGGCGTGAATCCGATGTGGGCGCAGACGGGGATGCCGGCGGCGACAAGCGCGGCAACAATCGGTGCGCGCTCGGCACCGCCCTCGAGCTTCACGGCCTGCGCGCCGGTTTCCTTCATGACGCGCACGGCAGACTCCAGTGCCTGGGCGGGGCCGGCCTCATAGGAACCGAAGGGCAAGTCCACCACCACGAAGGCGCGGGAGGTAGCTGAAACCACGGCGCGGGCCAGCGGAATCATTTCATCGAGGGTAAGCGAGAGCGTGGTTTCGCGGCCCAGGACCACATTGGCCAGGGAATCGCCGACGAGCAGGAGATCCACCCCGGCTTCATCGAAGATTTCGGCGGTCATGCAGTCATAGCTCGTCAGGCACGCAAAGGCCTGAGAGTTCTCTTTGGCTTGAGCAAAGAAGCGGGTGCGGAGACGGGCGCGGTGGCCAGGATTGTGAGACATGCTCTTACTCTAGACAGGGCGCTAGTGCCAGTTGACGTACAGGGTAGAGTTGGCCAGGTGACTGATCAGAATAAAGAGCAACTCGTTGGCACCAACCGCGCGGACCAGCTTCCCAAGTCCTGGGAGCCGCAGGCAGTAGAGAAAGACCTCTACGAAGGCTGGGTAAACGCCGGTTACTTCACCCCGGACGCGTCCTCGGAGGCCGAGCCCTATTCCATCGTGCTGCCGCCGCCGAACGTCACCGGCCAGCTGCACATGGGCCACGCGTTGGACCACACTCTGATCGATTCCATCATTCGCCGTAAGCGCATGCAGGGCTATGCCACCCTGTGGCTGCCGGGCGCTGACCACGCCGGTATCGCTACCCAGACCAAGGTGGAGGCCCGCCTGCGTGAGCAGGAGAGCAAGAAGCGCTGGGATTATGAGCGCGAAGAATTCATCAACAAGGTCTGGGAATGGAAGGAAGAGTTCGGCGGCACCATCCAAAACCAGATGCGTGCCATCGGTGACTCGGTGGATTGGTCCCGTGAGCGCTTCACGCTGGATGATGGCCTCTCCCGCGCCGTCCAGACCATCTTCAAGACCCTCTACGACGAGGGCATGATCTACCAGGCCAACCGCCTGGTCAACTGGTCCCCGGTGCTGGAGACCGCCGTCTCCGATATCGAGGTGGTGTACAAGGACGTCGAGGGCGAGCTTGTCTCCATTCGCTATGGCTCGCTGAACGACGATGAACCGCACCTCATCGTGGTCACCACCCGTGTGGAGACGATGCTGGGCGATGTCGCCATTGCCGTCCACCCCGAGGACGAGCGCTACGCCCACCTGGTGGGCCAGGAGCTGCCACACCCCTTCCGCGATGACCTGAGCCTGAAGATCATTGCCGATGACTACGTGGACATGGAATTCGGTACTGGTGCAGTGAAGATCACGCCGGCACACGATCCGAATGACTATGCCATGGGCCTGCGCCATGACCTGGACATGCCCACCATCATGGACACCACCGGACACATCGCGAATACCGGCACGAAGTTTGACGGCCTGACCCGCGAAGAGGCCCGCGTAGAGATCCGTGAGGCGCTGCGCGAACAGGGCCGCATTGTCAAGGAGATCCGCCCCTACGTCCACTCCGTGGGCCACTCGGAGCGCTCCGGCGAGCCGATTGAGCCGCGCCTGAGCCTGCAGTGGTTTGTGGCCGTGGAGAAGATGGCGAAGATGTCCGGCGACGCCGTCCGCGAGGGCGATACCACCATCCACCCGAAGTCCCTGGAGCCGCGCTACTTCGAGTGGGTCGATGACATGCACGATTGGTGCATCTCCCGCCAGCTGTGGTGGGGTCACCGCATCCCCATTTGGTACGGGCCAGAGGGCGAGGACGGCCAGCGCGACATCATCTGCCTTGGTCCCGACGAGGAAGCGCCGGAAGGCTACGTCCAGGACCCGGACGTTCTGGACACCTGGTTCTCCTCTGCGCTGTGGCCTTTCTCCACGATGGGCTGGCCGGAAAAGACCGCCGATCTGGAGAAGTTCTTCCCCACGAACGTGCTGGTTACCGCCTATGACATCCTCTTCTTCTGGGTCGCACGCATGATGATGTTCGGCACCTTTGCCGGCGCGCACACCCCGGAGCTGCTCGGCGAAGGCAAGGATGGCCGCCCGCAGGTGCCGTTCACGGATATTTACCTCCATGGTCTCGTGCGCGATGAGCAGGGCCGCAAGATGTCGAAGTCCCTGGGCAACGGCATCGACCCGATGGATTGGGTGCGCGACTATGGTGCGGACGCGCTGCGTTTCACCCTGGCCCGCGGTGCCAACCCGGGCGTGGACCTGCCGCTGGCAGTCGACGCTGCCGCCGCCGGACGTAACTTCGCCACCAAGCTCTTTAACGCCACCAAGTTCGCGCTCATGAACGGCGCGGGCGTGGCGGAGCTGCCGGCACGCGACGCGCTGACCGACGCCGACCGCTGGATCCTCGACCGCTCCGAGGAGGTCCGCGCCAAGGTCGACGCCTACCTGGATGACTACCAGTTCGCCAAGGCCAATGAGCTGCTCTACCACTTCGTGTGGGATGAGCTGTGTGACTGGTACCTGGAGATTGCCAAGACCCAGATCCCGCGCGACTTCGATGCGGCGAGCGCCGAGGAGCAGGCCACCGGACGCACGACCCAGATCGTTTTGGGCCGCGTTCTTGACCTGGTTCTGCGCTTGCTGCACCCGACCATGCCTTTCGTCACCGAGGTCCTGTGGAAGGCTCTGACTGGCGGGGAGACCATCGTCACCGCGCAGTGGCCTACCCAGGAGCACACCAACGGTGGCGCGGAGAAGGATGAGGTGGCTGCCCGCCGCATTCAGGATGCCGACAAGCTCATCACCGAGCTGCGCCGCTTCCGCTCCGATCAGGGCGTCAAGCCTTCCCAGAAGGTCCCGGGCCGCCTCGACTTCGCCGCGGCTGACCTGCAGGAGCAGGAGGGACTCATCCGCAACCTGGCCAATACCACGGAGCCGGGCGAGGACTTCACCGCGTCTGCTTCCATCGAGGTGCGTCTGTCCCAGGCCACCGTTGAGGTCACCTTGGATACCTCCGGTGCCGTCGACGTCGTCGCTGAGCGCAAGCGCTTGGAGAAGGATCTGGCCAAGGCCCAGAAGGAACTGGACCAGACCGGCAAGAAGTTGGGGAACGAGGCCTTCCTGTCCAAGGCGCCGGAGGCAGTCGTGGAGAAGATCCGCGTGCGTCAGCAGGTGGCCCAGGAGGAGGTCGAGCGCATCACCGCACGTCTGGAGGGACTCAAGTAGTGGCGGAGGAGAAGAACCTCGAGGAATTTGAGGTCGTCGATGCCCTCGCGGAGGGCACCGATGGTGGGCCGGTGGAAATCACCGATTCTGGCCTAACCCTCAACCTCGGCGGCGAGGATGACTACGAGGAGGCAGCGCCTGAGCAGGCCACGCCAGAGGAGCTAGCGGAGCTGGCTCAGGTGACGGCGGAGCTTAACGCCCGCGCCCCCGAAACCATCATTGAGCCCAGCCTCGAGCGCATCGAGATGCTCATGGATCTCCTGGGTAATCCGGAGCGTTCCTTCCACGTCATCCAGGTCGCCGGCACCAACGGCAAGTCCTCGACCGCGCGCATGATCGATTCGCTGCTGCGCTCCTTCCATCGGCGGGTAGGCCTCGTCACCAGCCCCCACCTGCAGCTGGTGACCGAGCGCATTGGCATCGACGGCCACCCCATCCACCCGCGCGACTTCGTGCGCATTTGGCGCGAAATCAAGCCTTATGTGGAAATGGTGGATTCCCGCTCCGACATCCCCATGTCCACCTTCGAGGTGCTGGTCGGTATTTCCTACGCAGCCTTCGCCGATGCCCCCATCGACGTCGCCGTCGTCGAGGTCGGCCTCGGCGGCACGTGGGATGCCACCAACGTGGTCAACGCAGAGGTGGCCGTGGTCATGCCGGTGGGCCTCGACCACACGGATTACCTCGGTGACACCATCACGGAGATTGCCGGTGAAAAGGCCGGGATCATCAAGGCCCGCGAACACGATGCCGATGATGTGCTTACGCCCGGGGAGAACATCGCCATTGTGGCCGAGCAAGACCCCGAGGCAATGCGGGTTATCCTGCAGCGCACCGTGGACGTCGGTGCGGGCGTGGCCCGCGCCGGTTCTGAGTTCGCCGCGCTGGAATCCCGCATTGCCGTCGGCGGCCAGCAGCTCACCATCCAGGGCCTGGGTGGGATGTACGAAGACATCTTCCTGCCGCTGCACGGCGAGCACCAAGCCAAGAACGCGGCCGTCGCTTTGGCTGCGGTGGAGGCTTTCTTCGGGGCGTCGGCAGGCAATCAGCTCGACATCGCCTCCGTGCGCACCGGCTTTGCCAAGGCCGTTTCACCCGGCCGTTTGGAGCGCGTGCGCACCAGCCCCACGACCTTCCTGGATGCTTGCCACAACCCGCACGGGGCCAAGGCCCTGGCCGCAGCGCTCGACCGCGATTTCGATTTCGCGCGCCTCATCGGCGTGGTGTCCATCTTCACGGACAAGGACGCCGCCGGCATCCTCACTGCCCTCGAGTCGGTCCTCACGGAAGTCGTGATCACGCAGAACACCTCCCCGCGTGCCCGCGATGCCTATGAGCTGGCGGAGCTCGCCCGCGACATCTTCGGCGAAGAGCGCGTGTACGTCGAGCCCGACCTCCCCAGTGCCTATACTCAGGCCGTTGAATTGGCGGAGGATGCCGACGTGCAGTCTGGGTCTGGCATCGTGATTACTGGCTCGGTGGTCACAGCCGGTGACGCCCGCGCACTCTTTGGAAAGGAACCCGCATGAGCCCCCGCAAACCCGTCCCTGAGGAAGAGATTGGCCCGCTTGGCTTGGGCGAGGCACCAGCCAAGGATCCGCTCAAGCAATTCGGCGGCATGGTGGTGGCCAGCTCCCTCACACTGGAACTCATCACCTTTGTCTTGGCGCTGCCGATGCTGTACAAGCTCTATGACGGCACCCTGTGGACCCCGTTCAACTATGGCGTGGTGATCGGTTTTATGGTGCTGCTCCTGGCGTCCTTCCCCTTCATGAATAAGCCGTGGATCGTTGGAGTGCAGATTGTCCTCCACGTCATCGGTATCGTTCTCGGCTTTATGGTCCACTGGTCCGTGGCGACCATCTTCATCATCTTCGCCCTGCTCTGGGCACTCGCGGCCTATATGCGCTCGGTGATCGTCGCCCGCATGGAGCGCGGCTACCTCACCACGCAGCACCTGACTGAGAAGTAGGTCGCTGCGGTGTATATCCGGCCCGAGCTGCGCGCGGGAGCGGTATTCATGTCTTTGTGGGATCCGACCAACCCGCTGATCCGCCGCGCCGGGCGCATCATGCCAGCGCTGTGGCCCGCGCCCTTAATCCAGGGCGTGCGCACGCGGCGGGTGAAGAACGCCGAAATCCACGCGACTATCTATAGCCCGGAGAAACCGCGCGGCGCTGTGTTGTGGATCCACGGTGGCGGGCTGCTCATGGGGCATCCGCGCCAGGACGTCAAACACCTCAAGGAGACGGCCGCGGAGGTTGGAGTCGCCGTTGTCGCGCCACGCTACCGCTTCGCCCCGGAGAACCCTTATCCGGCCGCGCTTGACGACGTCCACTCGGCCCACCACTGGCTCCTCACGCATGCGGAAGAGCTGGGAATCAGCCAGGATCGGATTGTTATCGGCGGGCAGAGCGCCGGGGGAGGGCTCGCCGCGGCACTGTGCCAACGCCTCCACGATGAAGGCGGGGTTCAACCAGCAGGGCAGTGGTTGTTCTGCCCGATGCTCGATGACCGCACAGCCTCCACCGACCGCAACCCCATCTGGGACGCGGACTCCAACGCACAGGCTTGGCGCTACTACGTCAACGGCAACCCGGACGCCCCCTATGCCGTGCCCGGCCGCCGCGCGGATCTGTCTGGCCTACCGCCGGCGTGGCTGTACGCGGGCAGCAGCGAGCTTTTCTACGGCGAAATCGTGGATTACGCCGAGCGCCTGAAAGCTGCTGGCGTGCCTACACAGTGCGAGGTCATCGACGGCGGGGTGCATGCCTTCGAGCTGTGGGCTCCCCATACTGCGGCGGCAAAGCGCCTGCTCATGAGCTCTCGTGTCTGGCTGCAGTCGATTCTCAACGCGCTAGACTAACGGGCATGCTCTTTCTGCTCTACGGTCTTTCCGCACTGCTGTGCATCGCCGCACTCGTGGCCAAACTGTACTTTGGTGGCTTCGCGTTTCCGCTCGCATTGCTGATTCCGGCTTTCGTCTTCCTTGTTGTTGGCATGCTCAAGCAGCAGCGCGATGAGCGGCCGGTGGAGTTTGCGGATCTGGAAGAGTGGCATCGCGAGGAGCTGAAAAGCCTGCTAGACAGCGGCCAGTACGGCACGGCGGTGCGCCAAGTGCAGTTGTGGTTTCGTGGCACGAGCCATGAGCGCGCGGAGGAAATCGTGCAACGTCTTACGTAGCGCTTAATAATTGGCCCACTGGCAGGACGCGGGAGCACCCATTCTGTACTATGTGCCCTATGACTGAACGTACACTGATTCTCATCAAGCCGGACGGCGTCAAGAACGGCCACGTGGGCGAGATTATCTCCCGCATCGAGCGCAAGGGCCTGAAGCTCGTCGCCATGGATCTGCGTGTCGCCGACGAGGAGACCGCAAAGAAGCACTACGCCGAGCACGAGGACAAGCCTTTCTTCGGCGAGCTCGTTGACTTCATCACCTCTGCGCCGCTGGTTGCTGGCATCGTCGAGGGCGAGTCCGCTATTGCCGCATGGCGTCAGCTGGCCGGTGGCACCCACCCGGTTGAGAAGGCCACCCCGGGCACCATCCGCGGTGACTTCGCTCTGACCGTTGGCGAGAACGTTGTCCACGGTTCCGACTCCCCGGAGTCCGCTGAGCGCGAGATCTCCATCTGGTTCCCGAACCTCTAAGAAGTTCATCGCACCTAGCGCGCAATAAGGCCCGAGCATAGCGCTCGGGCCTTTGTTATTTCTGCCCCTTACCCCGAACCCGTCCTGTGTGCTCGAGCGCAGATCCGATCAGGTACCGGTTAGTCGAACGACAGCAGCGTGCGCAAGGCCGCAAAAGCGTCTTTGTGCACCTGATGGGTGACGGTGCGGCCGCATTGCTGTCTGGATAGCAAGCCGGCTTCCCGCAGGCGCGCTAGGTGGTGCGAGACCGTGGGCTGACTCAGCGCAGTGAGCTCGGTGAGTTCCGTGACACTCATGGGCCCACAGCCTTCATCACACAGGATGGACAAAAGACGCAGGCGGGCAGGGTCTGCCAGCACTTTGAATTGCTGCGAAAAATGCCTCGCCTCGGCGTCGCTGAGCGGGCCTGTGCTTAAGGAGCAACACTCAGTGCTGGGCGCGCTGGTTTCGGGCGTGGAAGAGGAAGCCATGCGATCAGTATAGGGGTTATCCTTGCACCCTACGTTATATTGACGTGTATCAATACGTGCTGTACATTGCATGTTCGTATCGTGCTCTGTTCAACCTTGAAGGAGGGAGAGGCATGGCCGTGTCGCAGCGCCCGACGTTGTCTTTTCTTGACCGATTTTTACCCATGTGGATCATTCTGGCGATGGCTGCCGGACTGCTCATTGGCCACTTCATTCCCGGGATTGGCCAAGCCTTGGGCGCCGTTGAAATCGGCGGGATTTCCATTCCGATCGCCATTGGTCTCCTCGTCATGATGTACCCACCCTTGGCCAAGGTTCGCTACGAGAAGACCAAGGAAATTGCCACGGATGGCCGCCTCATGGCGGTATCGCTCGTCCTCAACTGGCTGGTGGGGCCGGCGTTTATGTTTACCCTGGCGTGGCTGTTCTTGGCGGACCAGCCGGAGCTGCGCACCGGCCTCATCATCGTGGGCCTTGCTCGCTGTATCGCCATGGTGCTTGTGTGGTCGGACCTCTCATGCGCTGACCGCGAGGCAACGGCTGTGCTTGTCGCCCTGAACTCCATCTTCCAGGTCGCTATGTTTGGTGTTCTGGGCTGGTTCTACCTGCGCGTCCTCCCCGGATGGCTGGGACTGGACACGACGAGCGCTGACTTTTCCTTCTGGGCCATCGTCAAGGCCGTACTCGTCTTCTTGGGCATACCGTTCCTGTTGGGTGCGCTGTCTCGCGTGTGGGGCGAAAAGGTAAAAGGACGGGAATGGTTTGAGAACCGCTTCCTCCCAGCCGTATCGCCCCTGGCCATGATTGGTCTGCTGTACACAATTGTGTTGCTCTTTTCCCTGCAGGGCGAGCACATTGTGGAGCAGCCAGCAACGGTAGTGCGCGTGGCCGTGCCGCTGGTTATCTACTTCGTGGGCATGTTTGTGCTGTCGCTGGGCGTAGCAAAGGCCGTTGGCATGAATTACGCGCAGTCTGCCAGCGTGGCGTTCACTGCAGCAGGAAATAACTTTGAGCTTGCTATTGCGGTATCCATCGGCACCTTCGGAGCGATGTCTGCTCAAGCCCTTGCCGGAACGATTGGTCCCCTTGTTGAGATCCCAGTCCTCGTTGGTTTGGTCTATTTCATGCTGTGGATTGGTCCGAAACTCTTCCCAGGAGATGACACTCTTCCGCGCTAGCGCGTGCGTGCAGCGTCCATGCTGCGCACGCCGGATTCGGTCAGAGTGATGTTAAAGGTCCGCTCACCACTCCACTTGATGAAACCAGGCAGCTTCACCACGCCGGCTGCTTCGAGTTCACGGAGTTCTTCTTCGAGCCCCTCCTCGTAGCCGATCAGCCGCCCCAGCTCAGAGATGGAGGTGGTATTGCCAGTGACTGCGCCGGCGGCGACCAGCCCGCTGAGGACTTCCGGGTGAGTTTCTACCGCGGCGATGCTCGCTTGAGTGACGCCTTCGAGGCTTCCTTGTTCGGTGATCGCCTTGATGCGGCGCCTGCCCACTCGGTAGGAGGTTGTGCCGAACGCACGGCCGCCGAAGATGAACGCGGGGATGGAGAAGGCAGTAAGTCCAGCGGCGATAAGGATGGGGTTGGGTGAGATATCGCCGATAATCCCGGTGGACTTAATTCCCTCAGTGATGAGAGGGGAGAAGATAGCAAGCACCGGTAGAAAGTAGGCGAGAAGAGGGTAATCGCCCGCCCGGTACTCTTCTTGCGCAGCTTGGACGAACTTTGGCTCGCTGCGAATGATGCGGAAGGCTCCGTAGAGCATCACCATGATGAGCACCCCGTAGACCGGAACCGCGTAGGGATAAGGGAAGTCAACGACGCGAAGGCCGGAGGCGATGCCCGCGGGCACGGCCACGGTGACAATATCCTGTAGCGCAATCTCGTTCCGGGCGCGCGCCTGGGCCACAGTACGTGGTGCCGGTTCAGGCAATTTCCGCTCTGCCGGTGTGTTTGTGGGCGCGCTATCGGGCATAGCGGCGATACTAACATGTGAGCCTCGTTCGAGCTCTGTGCCAGAATGGAAGGCGCTGACAACTTAATAAAGACGAAGAGAATTTTTTCAAAGACTCACTACCGTGTGGCGGCAACCTGCGCCCGGGGTGAGCACAACCTCAGGAGATTAGCCACTGATGGCATCCAAGAAGAAAACAGAAGAAGTACGCACTGAATCGACGCTGGCCGCAGCTGTAGCGGGGATTGACCGCGAGGCGCTCGCACCCAAGACCCGCCTTTATGCTTTGGCAAAGCAGCTGGGTGTGGCCTCCAAGGAGTTGGTGGCTCAGTTTGCGGAGATGGGAATCAAGAAGTCCGCGCAGTCTTCGCTGACACCGCAAGAGGTGGGCCAGCTTATCGACGCCCTCGCGCCCGCCACCGAAGCCCCCGAGCAGGCCGCAGCCGAGGACGCCGACCAGTCGGCAGCTCAGGTCGACGATGCTGACCAGCCGGAGGTTCCGGCAGAGGACAAGCCAGAGAAGACCGTCAAGAAGAAGCGGACCAAGCGTGCGGTCAAGCGCGTGAGCAAGGCAGGCAAGAAGGCTGAGTCGAAGGAGCAGGCAGAGGAACCTGCACCGGAAGAGTCTGCGGCGCAACCGGATGGCGCGGGGGAGTCCCGGGAAGTCACGCCGGTACAGACTGCGGAGCCGGAGCAGCTGAGCGAGGAAGAAGAGAAGCTGCGCGAGCGCGTTCGTAAGAACGTTGATAACGAGATTTCGCAGATCGTCGACAAGGTCGATGCAGAAATGCTGCACGAGGCGCTCGCTGAGGCCGGCGAAAGCGACGAGGAAGATGACCTCACCCCGCTGATTACCCCGATGGCGGAGGAAGACCCGGACGTGTACGACTTTGCGCCAGTCTTCATGGCGCCGAAGATCACGCCGCCAGCCAAGCGCCAGAAGCCGGAAGTACGCGAGGAAGAGACCGAAGAGGATGCAGCGCCGCTAAGCCAGCCGCGCGGTCGCCGGCGTGGCAGCCGCGGCACCTCCCGTGGCCGCGGGGCAGAAGGCCGTGGGCCCGCCCGTGAGGAAGTCGAGCACATCGAAGAGCCGAAGGCGATTAAGGGCTCGACCCGTATCGAGGCACAGCGCCGTCGCCGCGCGGAGTTGCGGGAGAAGGGACGGGAGCGCCAGCACATTGTCTCCCAAGCGGAGTTCTTGGCGCGCCGCGAATCGGTCGAGCGCACCATGGTGGTGCGCGATAAGCAGCGCACCGACGGCGCGGGCATCATCACGCAGGTTGGTGTGTTGGAGGATGACCTTTTGGTCGAGCACTTCGTCACGACCGAAACGCACCCTTCCCAGATAGGCAATATCTACTTGGGCCGTGTGCAGAATGTCTTGCCTTCGATGGAGGCGGCCTTCGTCGATATTGGACAGGGCCGAAACGGCGTGCTGTACGCGGGCGACATCGACTGGCGCGCCTTGGGGATTGGCGGGCGCAGCCGCAAGGTAGAAAACGCCTTGAAGTCTGGTGATCAGGTTCTCGTCCAGGTGGCCAAGGACCCCATCGGTCATAAGGGCGCGCGTTTGACCACCCAGATTTCCCTGGCCGGTCGCTTCCTGGTGTACGTGCCCGGCGGGCGCAGCGCGGGAATCTCCCGCAAGCTGCCGGCACCGGAGCGCAAGCGCCTCAAGGGAATCCTGGAGCGCGTCATCCCAGGAGATGGCGGCGCCATCATCCGCACGGCCGCGGAAAACGTGTCGGAGGAGGACATTGCCTCCGACGTCAACCGCCTGCACTCCCTGTGGGAGGACATCAGCGCCCGCGCCGCGCATGAAAAGGCAACGAAGGGCGCCAAGCCGGTCACCCTGTATGAAGAGCCGGATTTGCTCATCAAGGTGGTGCGCGACCTCTTTAATGAGGACTTCAGTACCTTGGTGGTGGATGGTAAGCGTTCCTACAACACGGTCAGCGCCTACGTGGATTCCATGGCGCATGACTTGGCCGACCGCGTGGTGCGCTATGACGCGCGCGAGCACGATGGTGAGGATGCCTTCAGCTCCTACCGCATCGATGAGCAGCTGCAGAAGGCTCTCGGCCGCAAGGTCTGGTTGCCGTCGGGCGGCACGCTCGTTATTGACCGTACGGAGGCTATGACGGTCATCGACGTCAATACCGGCAAGTTCACCGGCTCCGGTGGCAACCTCGAGGAGACGGTGACGCGCAATAACCTCGAAGCAGCCGAGGAGATCGTGCGTCAGATGCGCCTGCGCGATATCGGTGGCATGATCGTCGTGGACTTCATCGATATGGTCCTGCCGGAGAACCAAGACTTGGTGCTGCGCCGCCTCAAGGAAGCATTGGGGCGTGACCGGACTCGCCACCAGGTTTCCGAGGTGACCTCACTGGGCTTGGTGCAGATGACGCGCAAGCGCGTGGGCACCGGCCTCATCGAGACTTTCTCCACCGAGTGCGAGGCCTGCCACGGCCGAGGAATCATCATCCACGACTACCCGGTTGATGAGGACACCGAGGAAGAGAACTCGAAGCCGCAGCGCCATGCTCGGAAGGAACGCCGCGCACCGCAGCGGGATCCAAAGAAACACCCGGCAGCCGTCCGCATGCACCGCCATGACGAGGACACACCGTCTGAGCACGAGGTTTCCCAGGCTGATAACGAAGAAGCGGCGCGTGACGAGGAATCCTCACTGGAAGAGCTCGTGGCCAGCGTGGTCGTTGTCGATGAAGATGACACGGATACGCCGGATAGCGCGTCCATTGGTTATGCCGTAGCGGAAAGTCTGGAAGCACAGCGTTCGAGGCCGAAGTCAAAGCAGAAGCGCTCGCGCAAGCCGCGCCGGGCAACGCGTACCTTCCAGGAACCGCAGCGCGAGGAAATAAGCGAAGACCCACGCGCACAGCAGGAGAAGCAGGATAGGAACGCTAACAACGCTGAAGCGGAAAAATCCTCCGCGCAGCGCTCGGAGCAGACCTACGAGGAGGCCGTAGCGGCCTTCGAGAACTCACCGCGTCGCAAGCGCCGCACACGCGGAAACTCCCGCTCGGATATTCGCCCGAAGCGCGAAGACTTCGCACAGGAGGAGGCTCCGGCTAAGGACGCCCAGCTGGCTACCTCTAAGAAGGAGGGCAAGGCTGAGCGAAAGAACGCGGACTCCGGTGTAAGCACAAACGCGCGTACTTCCCGCGGACGGGGCCGCCGCCGAGTGGTGCGCAAGATGGCGCAGAGCCACTCCGCCCAAACTCCGAATGAACGTGGCACGCACGTGGAGCGCAGCACCGAGGCGAAGGAGCGCGAGGGCGCCGCACGGACCGGCGCGCCGACGACACGTAGGGGTGGGCGCGGGAGGCGTCGTGTGACACGGCGCAGGTCGCGCTAGAAAAGGCGTTTTGCCTTTTCGCCCCCTCACGGGGTAGTCTTTGACAGTCGCTGTTTAGACCATGAATGCGCTGGATGGGACGAACGCGGTTTTCGCGCGTCTCTCGCGGCTTATGATCTGAACGCAATTGTCCAATGTCCATTCGCTAGCGGCACCACCCAGCTGCTAGCGAGCCGAGTTTAGATAAGGGGTAGCCCTCTATGTACGCGATCGTCAAGACCGGCGGAAAGCAGTACAAGGTTGCTGAAGGTGACCTCGTCAAGGTCGAGAAGATCGAGGGTGAGCCGGGTTCCTCCGTTGCTCTCACCCCGGTTCTGCTCGTCGATGGCGCAACCGTCAAGTCGAAGGCTGCAGACCTGGAGAAGGTCTCCGTCTCCGCTGAAATTGTCGAGCAGGGCAAGGGCCCGAAGATCGACATCCTCAAGTACAAGAACAAGACTGGTTACAAGCGTCGCCTCGGTCACCGTCAGCCGGTGACCACGCTGAAGATTACCGGTATCAAGTAAGCCTTAACCGGCACTAATTCATCCCTGAAGGAGGGGAAACCACATGGCACACAAGAAGGGTGCTTCCAGCTCCAGCAACGGTCGCGATTCCGAGTCCAAGCGTCTCGGCGTCAAGCGCTTCGGTGGTCAGCAGGTTAAGGCCGGCGAGATCATCGTGCGTCAGCGCGGCACCAAGTTCCACCCGGGTGAGAACGTTGGTCGCGGCGGCGACGATACCCTGTTCGCTCTCGCTGCAGGTTCTGTTGAGTTCGGCGTCAAGCGTGGACGTCGTCTGGTCAACATTGTTCCGGCTGAAGAGGCCGCTGCAGAAGCTACTGCCTAAGAGCTTCATGGCTTAATCCCGAGCTTTTTGCTCGGGATTTTGTCGTTTTCACGCGTCCGGCGTGGTGGGGGAGCGTGGAGAAAACTAAAGGGGCGTTGCTTCAGATCCCCGGCAGCATTCAACTAGGACGGTATGCCAGGAACCGTTAGACTAGCGGGCATGGCACGATTCATTGACCGAGTGGTTTTGCACCTGCAGGCAGGCGACGGCGGACATGGCTGCGCCTCCGTTCACCGCGAAAAGTTCAAGCCGCTCGGCGGGCCCGATGGCGGCAACGGCGGCCACGGTGGAGACATCCTGCTGGAGGTCTCAACCCAGATCCACACACTGATGGACTTTCACTACCGCCCGCACATCAAGTCCGAGCGCGGCGGCAACGGTGCTGGCGACTGGCGTAACGGTGCGCGCGGCAAGGACCTCATTCTGGAGGTGCCGGCAGGCACCGTGGTCTATACCGAGGATGGGGAGATGCTCGCGGACCTCACGGTCCCGGGAACCCGCTTCGTGGCCGCGGAGGGCGGCTTCGGTGGACTCGGCAACGCAGCACTGGCCTCCGCAGCCCGCAAGGCCCCGGGCTTCGCCCTCCAGGGCGAGCCGGGCGAGGCGCGCGATCTCATCCTGGAGCTGAAGTCCATGGCGGACGTCGGCCTCGTCGGCTTTCCTTCCGCGGGTAAGTCCTCGCTCATTTCGGTCCTCTCGGCGGCCAAGCCAAAGATTGGCGACTATCCTTTCACCACCCTCCAACCCAATCTGGGCGTGGTGGACATGGGCCATGAGTCCTTCACCATGGCGGATGTTCCGGGTCTGATCCCCGGTGCCGCCGAGGGCAAGGGTTTGGGACTCGACTTCCTGCGCCACATCGAGCGCACCGCCGTGCTCGCGCACGTGGTAGATACCGCCTCCATCGAGCCCGGCCGCGATCCGCTCTCGGATATCGAGGCTCTTGAAACCGAGCTGGCCAAGTACCAAGAACTGCTCGAGCAGGACACCGGCCTGGGTGATCTGCGCGAGCGCCCACGCGTCATCATCCTCAACAAGGCAGATATCCCCGAAGCCGAAGAGCTGGCGGAGTTCGTCAAGGAGGACCTCGAGGAGAAGTACGGCTGGCCGGTTTTCATCATCTCCGCCGTCGCGCGCAAGGGCCTCGACCCACTCAAATACAAGCTCATGGAGATGGTCAACGAGCACCGCAAGTCCCAGCCCAAGGTCGCCGCGGACAAGAACCACACCATCATTCAGCCCAAGTCCGTGGGCAAGAAAAAGAAGGGCAGGTTCGCCGACTTCACCGTCACCCCAGACCCCGAGGTGGAGGGCGGATTCATCGTCGAGGGCGACAAGATCGACCGCTGGATTCGCCAGACCGACTTCGAAAACGACGAGGCCGTGGGCTACCTCGCAGACCGTCTGGCGAAGGCCGGCGTCGAAGAGGAACTGCACCGCCAGGGCGCGGAGGAAGGCTGCCCGGTGACCATCGGGGACATCACCTTCGAGTATGAGCCCATGGCTGGTGGCCGCGCGACTGATGCTGGCCGCGGACAGGATGGCCGCCTCATGAGCACCGAGCGAGTCTCGGCTGCCGAGCGTAAACGCGCTTCCCAGGCACGCCGCGGTCTCGTCGACGAGTTTGACTTTGGTACCGATGGGGAGGTTACGCGCGAGTCCGCAAACCGCGATCGCTGGCAGGGCTAGCCCGGTATACTGAGCCGGTATGTCATCCGAACACGACAACCAGATCGACTATCCTCTTCCCCTCGAACCCTTTGAGGGGCCAACCCCGGATATGGACTATCCGGAAACGACCACGCTGTCGGAAAAATCCAGCGGCTTCTCCTCACCCCTGCGTGAGGAGATCTCCAAAGCCAAGCGCATCGTCATCAAGATCGGCTCCTCCTCGCTGACGCGCGATGACTTCGTGACCTCGACGGAGAAGATTGACAAGATCGTCGATGCCGTGTGCGCCCGCATGAGTGTCTCGGACATCATTATCGTCTCCTCTGGTGCGGTGGCTGCGGGCATGGGCCCGCTGGGCCTGACCACGCGCCCCACCGACTTGGCTACCAAGCAGGCAGCCGCCGCGGTGGGCCAGGTCCACCTCGCCTACGAGTGGGGCGTGTCCTTTGCTCGCTATAACCGCACCATTGGGCAGGTGCTGCTGACTGCGTCGGACGTCGGCAAGCGCGATCGCGCACGCAATGCCCAGCGCACCATTGACCGCCTGCGCCAGATGCGCACGGTGCCCATCGTCAACGAGAACGACACCGTCGCGACCTCCGAGATGCACTTCGGTGACAACGACCGCCTGTCTGCGCTCGTGGCCAACTTGGTCGGCGCGGATGCTCTCTTCCTCTTCTCCGACGTGGACGGTCTCTATGACAAGAACCCGGCGGAGCCCGATGCCAAGTTCGTGGAGGAGGTGCGCACCGGCAAGGACCTCAAGGCGGTCGTTGCCGGCGATGGCGGCAAGGTCGGCACCGGCGGCATGGCCACGAAGGTCTCGGCTGCCCGCCTGGCCACGCGCGGCGGCATTCCCGTGCTGCTGACCTCGGCCGATAACATCGGGCAGGCGCTTGACGACGCCTCCGTAGGCACCGTCTTCCACACCCGCGAGGAGCGCCGCCTGTCTGCTTGGAAGTTCTGGGCTCTCTACTGCGCGGATACCGGCGGATCCCTGCGCTTGGACGAGGGCGCCATGGAGGCCGTAGTCCGCGGTGGAAACTCCCTGCTGGCCGTGGGCATTACCGACATTAAGGGCGAGTTCAACGCCGGCGAGATCGTGGACATCATGGGCCCCAAAGGCCAGGTCATCGGCCGCGGCGAGGTGGGCTATGACTCCACCACGCTGCACAACCTGCTGGGCAAGCACACCGATGAGCTGCCGGAGGATATGCGCCGCCCGGTTGTCCATGCCGACTACCTGTCCAACTTCGCCTCCCGTATTTAATGCGTTATTTCATGGGCCCCGACGTGTGGGCGGCAACCGTGGCAGATATCGACGCCGCCGGGCACGAGCGTGTCGAGAGCTTGGAGGACGCCGAGGTCTTTGTGAATACCGCCTCGGACCCGGCGCAGACCCCGGAGATCCCCGAGAACATCAAGTGGGTGCAGTACTGCTTCACCGGGGTTAACCGGCACATCGATGCCGGGCTCATCCGGCGGGATGGCCTGCCGTGGTGCAACTCCGCCGGCGCTTTTGCTAAGCCCGTGGCGGAATCTGCGCTGGGGCTCATGCTCTCCCAAGCGCACCACCACAAGGCTTTCGCCCTGGCGAAGTCCTGGTCGGTGGCGCGTGAACTCGATGAATCCCAGGCTTGGCTCTATGAGCAGCAGGGGCCAACGCGCGTGCTCATCGTGGGCGCGGGAGGCATCGGCAAGCAGCTCATGGCCTACCTCGCGCCCTTCGGTGTACACATCACCGCGGTGAACCGCTCGGGCCGCCCGGTAGAGGGAGCAGACGTGACGTTGCCCATCGAGCGCGTCGACGAGGCCTGGTCTGAGGCGGATTTCGTCGTGAGCATCCTGCCGGCGACGGCCGCCACGGAAGCTTTCTTCGACGCAGCGGTGTTCCGCGCCATGAAGCCTTCGGCGGTATTCGTCAACGTCGGCCGCGGCAGCACCGTGGTCACGGACGATCTCGTGGAGGCCCTGCGCTCCGGCGAGATTGCCGGCGCGGGCCTAGAGGTCATGGACCCGGAGCCGCTCCCGGATGGCCACCCGCTCTACGATCTACCCAACGCCACGCTGACGCCGCACATGGCGGCCTCGGATCACGTGGCCCAGTACCACCTGGGTGCTATCTTCAATGCCAACGCCGCCGCGTGGGAGCGCGGCGAGGACATGCCCACGCGCGTCGACCCGGACGCCGGCTACTAGTTAAGGAGGATATGCATGAAGTACGCCATCGAACCGCACCCCTGGGAGGAAACCATCAAGGTGCTTGACGCCGCGGGCTTTGAGCGCGCCCCGCTAGATGAGGCCTCCTTCCTCATCTACACCGGCGACGGCAGCGATTTCCCGGACCCGCTGCCGGAGAATATTGGCTTCGTGCAGATTCCTTCGGCGGGCGTGGACCACGTGCTTGAAGTGATGAAGGGGAGCAGCGTGCCGTGGTCGAACGCGGCCGGTGTCTATGACAACACGGTGGCGGAATCCACCATCGCGCTACTTTTGGCGCAGCTACATGCGCACCGCCGCGTCAACGGCACGTTTGATTCCTATGCAGAGATGGAGGCGCACACTTCCTACCTCTACGACGACAAGACGGTGGCCATTATTGGCGCCGGTGGCATTGGCAAGCGTCTGATCAGCATGCTCTCCGGTTTTGGGCCGCGCATCATTGCGGTCAACCGCTCCGGCAACCCGGTCGAGGGCGCGGAGGAGACTTACCCGATTTCCCAGGTCGACAAGGTCTGGCCGCAAGCAGACTACTTCGTGCTCATCGCCCCGCTGACCCCGGAGACCCGTCACATGGTGGACGCGGAGGCATTTAAGCAGATGCCGGATCACGCGGTCGTGGTCAACGTGGGCCGCGGACCGCTCATCAAGACGGAGGACCTCGTCGCGGCACTGGAGGCAGGCGAAATCGCGGGTGCGGCACTCGACGTCACCGACCCTGAACCGCTGCCGGAGGACCACCCGCTGTGGCAGGATAAGCGCGTGGTTATCACCCCACACATTGCTAATACGCAGCGCTCCGTGCGCGAGAAGATTGGCGCGCACACCATCAAGGTGGCCAAGGCTTTCGCGGCGGGGGACAAGCTGCCTACTCTGGTTGACCCGAAGGCAGGCTACTAATGGAGAACCCCGATATCCGTGTTGGTGATGCGGAGCGCTCTGAGGCCCTGGAGCAACTGAGCCAGCACTTCGTCAACGGTGCGTTGGGTCCCGATGAATTTGAGCAGCGCACCGGCGAGGCTGCCGCGGCGCGCACGCGCGGAGACGTCGAAAAGCTCTTTGCGGACCTGCCGGAGCTTTCCACCCCACGTGCTTCGGCACCCGCCACCCCCCACGAGGCGGAGCTGGAGGATATGCTCTCCCGCGGGCGCAAGGTGCAGATAGTGGATTCCGTCATCTGGTCGGTGGCGATGATCGCCCTCTTCCTTGGGCTTTTTGTCTTCGACTGGAGCTATTTCTGGATCTCGCCCGTCATCGCGTTCTTCGCTTCCTGGGCTGCGCGCGGGGTACTGAAGTTCAGCGAGTCGGATGAAGAACTCTTCGATGAGCTTTCCGAAGGGGAAAAGAAAAAGCGCGCCGAGCGCCTGCGTGCCGCGGCGGAGCGCCGCCGCGAACTTGGGGCCTAAAACTGGCGCTCATTAAGAACCCATAGCTGCACAGAATCCCTGACAAGCGGGCAGACCTTCCGTACGCTGGTATGGCATGAGCAACACCGAACGTGAAGAAGTTCTGTCCAAAGCCCGCGCCGCCAAGGCGGTGGCGCCACAGTTCGCGCAGCTGCCCACCCCGCGCAAGAATGAAATCCTCAACCGCGCTGCCGAGAACCTCATCGCGCACACTGAGGATATCCTTGCTGCTAACCAGCTTGATATCGAGGCCGGCCGCGCCAACGGTATGTCCGAGTCCCTCATCGACCGCCTGTCGCTGGACGCCGACCGCATCGAAGGCATTGCCGGCGGCCTGCGCCAGGTAGCTTCCCTCCAGGACCCGGTGGGGGAGATCCTGCAGGGCCGCACCATGGATAACGGCATTCAGATGAAGCAGGTTCGTGTGCCACTCGGTGTAATGGGCATGGTCTACGAGGCCCGTCCGAACGTCACCGTCGATGCCTTCGGCTTGGCCCTCAAGTCCGGCAACGTGCCGCTGCTGCGCGGTTCCAAGTCCGCGAAGAACTCCAACGCCAAGCTCGTGGAGCTCCTCCAGGACACCCTCGTGGAGTTCGATCTGCCGCGCGAAGGCGTGCAGCTTCTGCCCTGTGAGACCCACGATTCTGTGCAGGACCTCATCACCGCCCGCGGCCTGGTGGACCTGGTCATCCCGCGTGGCGGCGCGCGCCTTATCAACGCCGTCGTGGAAAACGCCACCGTCCCCGCCATCGAGACCGGTACCGGCAACTGCCACTTCTATGTTGATGCCTCCGCCGACCTGGACAAGGCCATCGACATGGTCATCAATGGCAAGACCCGCCGCACTTCGGTGTGCAATGCCACGGAGGGCGTTCTGATCGACGCCGCGCTGGACGACGCCTCCAAGCTCCGCATCATCACCTCCCTTCAGGAGGCAGGGGTTACCATCCACGGCGATGTGAAGGAGCTTGAGGCCTTCGGTGTCAAGGACGCCGTGGAGGCAACCGACGAGGAGTGGTGCGAAGAATTCCTCTCCATGGATATCTGCGCCAAGGTGGTCGATGGTGTCAACGGCGCCATCGCGCACATTGCCGAGTACACCACCGGCCACACCGAAGCCATTGCCGCCCAAGATGCTGACGTGCTGCTGACCTTTGCTAACGAGGTGGATGCCGCAGCGGTCATGCTCAACGCCTCCACCGCGTTTACCGACGGTGAGGTCTACGGCATGGGCGCTGAAATCGGCATCTCCACCCAGAAGCTGCACGCGCGCGGCCCGATGGCGCTGCCGGAGCTAACGTCCACCAAGTGGGTGCTGCAGGGCACCGGCCAGACCCGCCCTTAGAGGCAGCTAGAAAAGCTACTCGAAAGCTACTCGAAAAGAATTTTTCGAGGTTGACCTGCGCAAAACAATCTACTCGAAAACTTTTCGAGTAGATTGTTTGCCTTGCGCGAGGTTCGTGCTGCACGCCGGGGGAGCACTGGGTCCTCTAACCCGACTTAGGACATAGGTGGGTGAGCAACGTCATTCTTGATACTACTACTTGGTGCTGTTCGGCGGTGGGGTGGGATTGTTCCGCACTACATTGCCCTCAGTCAGGAGGGCGTCTCGCAAAAGGCATCTGGCAGAAGGCATCTTTGGGTCCAAAAACGCCATCTGCAATGAGTAAAAGGCGTTTTTAGCCGTGAAAACGCCTTATGGCAGATGCCTTTTGCCAGACGCCTTTTGTCAGATGTCTCCAGCATGTCGATGGAGGCATGCAGACGTTGCGCGTTGCGAGGGGAGCAAAGAAGGTAATTCATTTCGCGAAGATACGTGCAGTGTTTTACGGAAACGGTCGTTGTGACCTGACTTAAGTCTTGGATGGGTGGGCAACGTGACTCTTGACACTGTTACCTGGTGGTTTTCGGTGGTGGGGTGGGATTGTTACACGCTACATTGGCCTAAATCAGGTGACGTCTACCAAGTGGGTGCTCTAATGCACTGGCCAGACGCGCCGCTGGAGGCTACTCGAAAGCTACTCGAAAGGAATTTTTCGAGCCTGACCTGCGCAAAACATCCTACTCGAAAACTTTTCGAGTAGATTGTTCGCCTTGTGTGGGGTTCGTGCTGCGCGGCGGGACAGGACTGGGTACTCTAAAGCGCGGTAATAACAAAGAACTGATTGGTGCCTTCCTCTCATGCTGTCCCGCATTGCTTCCTCCGTCGCCGCCGCCGTCGTGGCCGCAGCCGCCCTCATCGTCCCCCACACCATTTCCGCCCCCGCCGCGCATGCCGACGAACAGTGCCCCGCTGTGGTCGTCGTCGCCGCGCGCGGTTCCGGCCAGAACGGCCAGATCTACCCCACGCAGTACTCCAACCAGGGTGGCCGAGCCTCCAACGGGTGGGAAGGAGAATCCATCCGCGCCATGCTTCAGGGTGCTGAAGCACGCTATCAGGCCACACACGGTGGCAACTCGCTGATGAAGGACGTCTACGTGTTGGGGCTGGAGCCGCAATACTACCCGGCGACCTACCCGGAATACTCTGTTCCGAACGAGTCGGTTCCGAACACCGCGGCTGACCTCGTGCGCCTGGCCACGCAGTACGCCAACCCGGTCATCAACACCGCGGTCTCCGCCATCAACCAGTTCATGTACTCCGTGCAGACCGGCAATCGTGGCGCGACCAGCGCGATCAACAGCTATGAAGCCGCCACCGGTTGCCACCCGCAATACATCCTGTCTGGCTACTCCCAGGGCGCCATGATCCTGTCCAACCACGAGGTGGAACTGGCCCACCGCGGTCAGCTCGCAGGCGTCGTGACCTTTGGCAACCCGCTGACCCGCGCAGGGGACCCGGCCGTCGTCGGCGCAACCCAGGGCGCGGGTGGCCCGATGGGCTACTTCCCACAGATGCGCGCCAACGTCAGCCGCGTAGACTACTGCCTGCCGCTCGACGCAGTGTGCGACCTCTCCGCCCAGACCCTCTACGCCGCTAAGCCCACCGGCGGCTCCCATAGCCAGTACTTCTTCACCAACCACCAGTGGGATAATCAGGTCTACGATTCCATCGGCCGCATGGTAGATGGCGTCCGTTTCCGCTAAACAGAAAGAATGAAGTCTCTTTCTTTTCGTGTTTCCTGTGTAGCTGCCGCCTTTGGCACGGCGGCGTCCCTTCTCAGCGCGCCGGTGGCGTCGGCGAGCGGCGTTGAAGCCTGCCCCGAGACCGTGGTGCTCGTCGCACGCGGTTCGGACCAGAACGAGGAGCAAGGCGAGTACGTGGGCCCGCAGCGCTACTCCGAGCGCGCACCAGAGTCTACGGGCTTTGAAGGGCGCAACTTTGCTGCCCTGTTCCACAAGGTAGAGCAGCGTCATCCGGGCGCTATGGAAGGCGTGTACGTGCTGGCGCTGGATTCGGAGGCCTATCCGGCCGCCATGAACCTGCCGCCTTTGGCGCAGGAGGGCGAGGACTTAAGCCCACTTCAGCTGATGCAGCGGGCATTCGGGATTCTCCAGCAGCACTCCCTCGGGGAAATGGCATATTCGGTCACGTTCGGGGCCATCGATAGTTTGCGTACCGGTGCCCGCAACGCACCGAAGGTGGTGGACAACTATGAGACCACCACCGGTTGCCACCCGAGGTGGGTAGCCGCCGGCTACTCGCAGGGAGCGCTCGTCGCAACGAGCGTGGAGGGCTATTTGGCCGAGACCGGGCGCCTGCACGCCATGCTCACCTTCGGTAACCCGCTTCACCAGGTCCCGTGGGCTAAAAACCGCGCCGGGCTCCCTGGGAACCGCTCTGTCGATTACTGCCTCGACGGTGATTTCGTATGCGATTTTTCCCTCGGCGCCGCCAACCGCGCTCTAGCCACCAAGGCGGAGCGTCACGCCTCCTATTTCTTGGGGGAGTCTTCCGAGCAGGACGTGCAGGTCATTGACGCAGTGGCCGGTATACTCACCAGCCATGACTAGTCCACAACGCATTGGCATCATGGGTGGCACCTTCGACCCCATCCATAATGGTCACCTCGTCGCCGCCAGCGAGGTAGCTCACCGCTTCCGCCTCGACACGGTGGTCTTCGTCCCCACCGGTCAGCCCTGGCAAAAAGCCGATAAGCAGGTCACCGCCGCCGAGCACCGCTACCTGATGACCATGGTGGCCACGGCGTCGAATCCGCGCTTTACCGTCTCGCGTGTGGACATTGACCGCGAGGGGCCCACCTACACCATCGATACGTTGCGTGATTTGCGCGGAATTTTCCCGGACGCCGAGCTTTACTTCATCACCGGCGCGGATTCGGTGGCCTCCATCATGAGCTGGCGCAACTGGGAGGAGATGCTGGAGATGGCCCACTTCGTCGGTGTGACCCGTCCCGGCTATGACCTGCGCAAGGACATGCTGCCGCAGGATTCCCAGGATGATATCGAGCTGATTGAGATCCCCGCCATGGCCATTTCCTCCACCGATTGCCGCGCCCGCGCCCAGCAGGGCCAGCCGGTGTGGTACCTCGTTCCGGATGGGGTGGTGCAATACATTGCCAAGAACCACCTCTATAGCCCCCACCCGGAAAAGCCCCTGTAGCCTCCGCGCATTCTCGGGGAATTCGACTAGGAAAATGAGCCTTGTCGTGTAACACTAGAGATCTTAAGAAAACGTACTTGTGTAGGGATTGTCATGTCGATTACTGATGAAGCACGCCAGATGGCGGAAACCGCCGCCTTGGCTGCGGATGAAAAGCTGGCCACCAACATCGCCGCTATTGACGTTTCCGACGTGCTGGCGATTACCGAGGTCTTCGTCTTGGCCTCCGCTGATACCGAGCGCCAGGTGGGGTCCATCGTGGAGGAAGTCGAAGACGAGCTGACCAAGAAGGGCTTTGAACCCAAGCGCCGCGAAGGCAATCGCGAGAACCGGTGGGTCCTGCTGGACTATGGCCCCATCGTGGTCCACGTTCAGCGCAATGATCAGCGCGAGTTCTACGGTCTGGACCGCCTGTACCACGACTGCCCGCTTCTCGACATCCCCGGCGTGGACACCCCGGAACGCCCCGGCGAGTGGTCTAATGAAGTCAACCCGCGCGACGTGGACTCGATCGATGAGATTCCCCTGGCCCAGCCAGAGCCGGAAGACGACGAATTATGACCCGCCGCCTCCTCCTCATCCGCCACGGCCAGACCACCTACAACGCCACCGGCCGGATGCAGGGGCACTTGGACACCGAGCTTTCGGAAGCTGGCCACTCTCAGGCCCGTGCCGCCGCCGACCTGCTGGAGGGCAAAGACATCACCGCGATCGTCTCCTCGGATCTCATCCGTGCCCGCGATACCGCCGAGATTATTGCTCGGCGCTTGGGGCTTGAGGTGTCCGTCGATAAGCGCCTGCGCGAAACCCACCTCGGTGAGTGGCAGGGGATGACCTCCGCTGAAGTAGATGAGCAGTTTCCCGGGGCGCGTGCGCTGTGGCGCCACGACCCCACCTGGGCCCCGCCGCAGGGCGAAAGCCGTGTCGACGTGGCTAACCGCGCGCGCCCCGTTATTGATGAGCTCATGCAGAGGCACCCGCAGTGGGACGAGGGAGCGGTGCTCGTCGTCGCGCACGGCGGCGCTATCTCCGCGCTGACCTGCCATCTTTTGGGCCTTGAGCACCACCAGTACGGGATCCTGTCCGGTCTGAAAAACACCCATTGGTCGCAGCTGACCGCGCGGCCCGAGTTCGACGCCGCTCGTCCGCTCTCCCCGCTGGAATTCACCCCGGAGAACGTCAGCCGTGCCCAGTGGTACTTCGACGGCTGGAACATGGGTGGCGCTGTCGTTGGTGGTGCAGGGGCGGACGTCTAGTGATTCGCGTCGTCACCGATTCTGCCGCGGGCTTGCCGGCGGATATCGTCGAGGAGCTCGACATTTGTGTTGTCGATCTGCACGTCATGGAAAGCCACGGCAAGGACGGCGCGGAGCTGTCCACCTCGGGTCTGACTGCCCTCGAGCTGGCTGCGTTGTATGGCCGTCAGATGGAGCGCTCCGGCGATGATGGGGTGCTGGCCATCCACCTGTCGAAGGAGCTGTCCTCGACGTGGTCAGCGGCGGTGACTGCCTCTGGCGTTTTCCCGGACACCGTGCGTGTTATCGATTCTGGCACCGCCGGCATGGCGATGGGCGCGGCCGCCATGGCGGCGGCCAAGCTTGCCCAGGAAGGCGCCTCACTCGACGAATGCTATGCCGCAGCCATCAACACCCTTGAGCGCGGGCACACCTGGGTCTATCTCAACTCAACGGAGGAGCTTCGCCGTTCCGGGCGCATGTCTGCGGCCACGGCGATGCTGTCCACCGCCCTGCTGGCCACCAAACCCATCATGGCTATCCAAGGCGGCAAGCTGGAGATGGTGGGCAAGACCCGCACCCAAACCAAGGCCTTTACCAAGCTCGTGGACCTGGTGGCCTCCCGTGCGGAGGGCAATCCGGCGTTCATTGCGGTGCAGTACAACGAGGATAAGGTCTCGGCCCGCCGGCTGGAGGACCTGCTGCGCTTGGCGCTGCCGGATTCCTCTTTCATGCTGGTGCCGCTTACCGACGTCCTCTCCGTCCACGTCGGCCCCGGAGCCATCGGCGTCTCCGCGGTCTTTAGCTGACGTTGTTGATGCCTTCAACAAGTTATCCACAGGCTGCGGCTTGAGCCCTCGACGGGGGTGAAGGCGCTTACGTAGCGTCGCGGGCATGAATGCCATTGCTGATCGCCTCCGTGACCTCACCCGCCCGACAGGCGAAGAAGAACTGCTCAACGTCGATTTCCCGCGCGTGCGCGTGCCACCCTGGCTGGCGCTTGTCGCGGCGGGCGTGGCCGGCGTCGCGCTCCTGGCCTGGCTGGGGATGAGCCGTAGCGCGGAGAACCCCTATGAGGTGGCCGCGCCGAGCAGCGAGGTAGCGGCCGATATCGTGGTCTCGGTCGTAGGTGAGGTAGAGCAGCCCGGGCTGGTGACCTTGGCGCCGGGCGCGCGCATCAACGACGCCCTCGAGGTGGCGCGCCCGCGCGTGCCCACCGATAACCTCAACCTGGCGCAGAAGCTTAACGACGGCGAGCAGATCACCGTCGGCGGCCCACCCAACGCCCCAGAAACCGCGGGGGAGGGGCTGGTGTCCCTCAACTCTGCCAGCGAGGAGGAGTTGACGGAGCTGCCCGGCATAGGGCCGGCCACGGCTGCGGCGATTATTGCGCACCGCGAGGAGGTCGGCAGCTTCACCACCGTGGAGCAGCTCATGGACGTCTCCGGTATTGGTCCGGCGAAGTTTGCGCAGCTGAAGGATAAGGTCCGTCCGTGAGGGAACTGCGGCTCGTGCCCGCCGCGGTGGTGGCGTGGTTGGCCACGCTCGCCGTGCTTTTCGGGCATCCGTGGCTGTTGTGCGGGCTCGTGCTCTTCGCTTTCGCGCGCGGTCAGTGGCGCGGCCAGGGCATCCTGTGCGCGGCGAGCGGAGTCATCTTTGCCACCCTGGCTTTTGTGCGCTCGGTGCGTGCAGCGGGCTTTCACTTTGGTACGGAGGTGACGGGAAGGCTTGCCGCAGATCCTCTGCAGACGGCATCCGGGTGGATGGTGCGCCTGCGCGTGCCGGGCTACCCGGCGCAGCTGCCGGTCTTCCTCAAAGAAAAACCGGAGGCCTTCGGTGGCTCGCTGGTGACGGTGCACGGCCACCCCGGCCCCTCGGAGCAGGTCGGGGTAGGCACAACTGTCTTTAGCGGCGAGCTCACCGCGCACGCCCACAGCTGGACCGCCGCGGTGGCGGAAAACTTCCGCGCCGTGTGCGATAACGGGCTGATCCCCGGCATGGTGCTGGGCGATACTAGCCTGCAAAGCCCCGAGGATCAGCAGCTCTACATCGACACTGGGCTCTCGCACTTGAGTGCTGTGTCCGGCTCCAACGTGGCCATCGTGTGCACTGCAGCCGCGTTGGTGGTGTCGGGGCAGCGGGTGCGGGTGGGGGCGTCGGCAAGCGCGTTGGCGTTATTCGTAGCGCTGGTGGGGTGGGAGCCCTCCGTCCAACGCGCCACCGTCGCCGGGCTGGCGGGGCTGGTGGCGGTGCTGAACTCTTCGAGGATGGAGCCGCTGCACGCGTTGTCCCTCGGGGTGCTCTTCCTGCTGGCGGCGGATAGCGACCTAGCCGTCAGCTTCGGCTTCGCGCTCTCCGTGGCGGCCACCGCCGGCATCGTGGTGCTTAGCCCCCTGTTGCTGCGGGTGCTGGGGACTGGCATCGTTGCGCGTGCCTTCGCCGTGGCCATTGCCGCGGATATCGTGACCATGCCGCTCATCGCGTTGATGACCGGGCGTGTCTCGGTGGTCTCTGTCATCGCCAACGTGCTGGTGGCGCCCGTCGTGCCGGTCATCACCGTCGTGGGGCTCATCGCCGCCGCGCTTGCACAAGTGGGGCTGGGCAGGCCGCTGGTTATCCTCATTGAACCGCTGGCGGACTGGATCCACTTCGTCGCCGCGGCCATGCCGGTGACCACCGTGGCGGCGGGGCCCATTGCGATGCTCCTGCTTGGCGGGTGGGTCATTGCGGCGTTGCTAAGATGACAGGCATGTCTTCAGCCCCCGTGCACCTCATCCTCGGCGATGATGAATTCCTGGCCGAGCGCGCCCGCCTGAGTATCCAACACGGCGAGGTAACCAAGCTCAAGGCCTCCGAGGTGAGCGAAGGCGAAATCCTGGAAGCGACGAGCCCTTCGTTGTTCGGGGAAGACCGCGTCATCGTCATCAGTGACGTGGAGAGGGCCGGCAAAGAGGTAACCAAGATCCTTCTCGACGCCTGCGCCAACCCCATGCCCGGCATCACGCTCATCCTGATGTACTCGGTGACGGCGAAGACGCTGAAGAAAAAGAAGAAGCCGCCGGAGCTCATCGCGGCGCTGCGCAAGACGGCCGAGGTGCATGAGGTCTTTTCGCTATACCCGAACGAGCTCGCGCAGTGGGCTACCCGTGAGTTCGCCTCGCACGGGGTGCGGCCTACACCGGATGTGGTGCAGGCGCTTCTCGACGGTGTTGGCTCCGACCTCCGCGAACTGGCCTCCGCCATCTCGCAGCTGGTCTTCGACACAGGCGGCAAGGTGACCCGTGAGGCGGTGCACGCGTACTACGTGGGCGTGGCCGAGGTGGCCAACTGGGATATCGCAGATGCTGCTGTGGCTGGCCGCGTGGAGGCGGCGGTTTCCACGTGCCGCCGAGCGCTGCAGTTGGGGGCGAGCCCGGTGGCCATCGCCTCGGCATTGGCTAACAAGGTGGGCAATATCGCGCGGCTCTACTCCGCGCGCGGTGACCAGTACTCGCTGGCCTCCCAGACCGGCATGGCGCCCTATGCGGTAAAGCTCACGCAGCCCGTGGCGCGGCGCTGGTCGGGGGAGAATATCACCAAGGCCGTCATCCTCATGGCGGAGCTGGATGCCGCGGTCAAGGGGCAGGGGGGCGACGAGTCCTTCGCCATCGAGGCGGCCGTTAAACGGGTGGCGGAGCTGGCGCGCTAGACTAACCCTCCATGGATGATATCCAGAACTTTGCCACCAAGCTTTTTGATTTTGCCCGCAACGGCGATGCCACGCTGCTCGAGTACATCCAGCAGGGCGTCAACGTGGACATGGTGAACCAGGACGGGCAGTCCTTCATCATGCTCGCCGCCTACCACGGCCACGCGGAGCTGGTGCGCCAGCTCGCTGCGGCGGGGGCCGACGTCAACCTCCTCAACGATCGCGGCCAGTCGCCCTTGGCTGGGGCGGTTTTTAAGAAGGAAGACGCGGTGATCGACGCCCTTCTCGACGCCGGCGCCGACCCCTCCGCCGGCCAGCCTAATGCCCTCGACTCGGCCCGCATGTTTGGACGCGAGGACCTTCTCGAGCGCCTGTCATGAGCTGGTCCGCGTTCGCGGCCATTCTCCTGATGAACCTCGTCGGTGCGGCAGCGCCCGGCCCCGACATCGTCTTGGTGACGCGCTATGCCACGCGCTCGCGCCGCCACGCCATTGCTGCGGCGACGGGCATCCAGGTGGGCGTGCTGTTTTGGTGCACGTTGACCGTGTTCGGCGCGGCCGCCCTGCTCACCGCCTTCCCTGGCGTCCTCTCGCTGATTCAGGTGATCGGTGGCTGTTTCCTGGTGTTCATGGGCGTGCTCTCCATTCGCTCCGGGTTGGAGCTGCGTAAGCAGCCGCCGGTGGATGAGGAGGAGGCCGCCGCGCGCTTGGGCTCGGTGGGCAAGGTCTTCCGCACGGGGTTGGCCACCAACCTGTCCAACCCCAAGATCGTGCTCTTCCTCGCCGCCATGGTCGCCCCGCTGCTGCCGCCGCATCCGCCGGTGTGGATTTCTGTGGCACTGGTGCTGAGCCTGTCGCTGTCGAGCTACCTGCTCTTCGTCTTCCTCTCGACGGTGATTTCCACTCGCGCGATTCGCCGCCGCCTCCTGGCCGTGGGCCCGTGGATTGATATCGCCTCCGGCGTTTTCTTCGTGGTGGCTGGCTGCGCCTTGGCGTGGGCCGGCATTCAAGCCACCTAAGCCTGTGCGAGGAGCTCCGCCAGCCACTGCGACCACGCCGCGACCGTGCCGGAACGGCGGCGCAGGGTCGTGTCATTGAGACCCAGGTTGGCCGCGCGCATGAAGACCATCGCCTCTTCTTTATTCACCGCTCGGCGGCTAGTCACGACGTGTTGCACCATGTCCCGGAGCACCGGTCGGGAAGCCAGCGCCTCGATGAGGGTGAGGTTGCGTTCATCGCGCGTGCCGCTGAGCTTCGTCAGGCCCAAGTAGAGGGCGGCGTTGGTGTAGTAATCAGCCTGGCGCGGGGTAAATCCGAATTTCTCGGGCATCTCCGCTTTGGCCACTGGGTTCTCCAGTAAGCTGATGACCCGCGCAAAGGAATCCGCCTGGGGGAAAGGAACGCGCGTGCCCTCGACCTGTGTGCGCGCCAGCACCGCGCGCACCGTCGCCTCAGTCACGCCAGACTCGCCCAAAACATAGCGCGCCGCGCTGACCAGCTCGATGCTGCGGAAGTCCTCCGGTTGCCTAAACACGTAGCGGTAGAAGTGGAAGATGCCGTTGGAATACACCAGGTACACCGGCACCACCTCTTTGTCCAGAGCCAGCGAGAAGCGGCGGAAAGGGAAGTAGAGCTGGCGGATGTTGAAGTCGGGGGAGAGGTGATTCTTCGCCTCTACGAGCACGAGGTGCTCGGCGGATTCGAAGCCAGCATCGATCTCCATCTGGGCGCGGTCCACCACCACGTCGCGCCCGCCGATACGCATGGGCAGCGTGAGCGTCGACATGCGTCCGCTGACCGTCGGCACCAGCTCACCGCCCAGGAAATCATCGAGCATCCCGCTTAAGCTCGCCGCGGTGAGTGCCGCTGCCTCCGAGGTCAGGTTCTCGAAGTCAATGGATTGGATGTGTCGCGGAACCGGCATCGACTTCAACGGCCCAGCCTGCTCCGGGAAAGGCTGGTACAGGTCAAAGCGGCCAATCAGGTAGGCATCGCGGCGAATCGGCAGCATGGACAACCCGTGCTGGCGAAAGACCTCGGGGCGCGCGGCGGAAAAATCATGCTTAGCCATCAACCGCGGCTCGCGGCCGGAGAGCTCCTTGAGCTTCGCGGCGGGCAACACCGCAAAGCCCTGAGCCGCGATGTCGGCGGCGAGGTGGGGATAGACACGGTCCCAGGCGGCGTCGTTAAGCATAATTGCGCACGAGCACCTCATCGACCTTGCCGCGCTTCGACGCCACGGAATTCACCGCGCGCGTAGCCCCCACGATCTCGATGAGGTAGTCCGCGTACAGCTCCTTGATGAAGTCCGTCGCCGAATTCGATAGCAGGAACTTCACCCCGCGGGCGTTGAGGTCGTCGCAGGTTTCCTTCAACCGAATCTGGTCCGCGCGCCCAAAACCACCCGACTGGTAGCCGGTGAAATTACTCGTGGGGTTGACAGGATCATAAGGCGGGTCGAAGTAAACGAAATCCCCCTCGTTGGCCTCCACCGCCGCATAGTCGCCGTTATAAAACGTCACGTCGTGGGTGGACAAATACTCCGAAACCGCGCGCAGATTGGGTTCATCACAAATCTTCGGGTTGGCATAGCGGCCAAATGGGGCATTGAACTGGCCGGCGTTATTCACCCGATAAAGCCCGTTGTAGCAGGTCTTATTCAGATAAATCGTGCGGGCAGCCCGTTCGACGGGGCTCAAGTGCGCAAAACCCGGCTCGCGGTCGCGGGCGCGCATCTCGTAGAAGAAATCCGAATCATTCGGATAGCCCTTTAACAGGGCGATGAGCTCGTCCACGTTATCGCGGACCACCTCGTAGACGGTGATGAGCTCGGTGTTCAGGTCATTGACCCGGGCGCGTTCGGGCGCCAAAGAAAAAAGAACCGCTCCGCCGCCCAAGAAAGGCTCGACATAAGTGTCGAAGCTCTCGGGCAGCACGGAGTGGATAACGGGCAGCAGTTGGCGCTTTCCCCCCACCCACTTCAGGAGCGGTTTCATTTAGGCCATCTTGTTGAAGGCGGTGGCCATGCCGGACTTCTTGTTAGCCGCGGTGTTGCGGTGGAAGACGCCCTTGGACACGGACTTGTCCAGTGCGCGGGAAGCAACGCGCAGCTGCTTCTCAGCGGCAGCCTTGTCGCCAGCGGCGACGGCCTCGCGGAACTTGCGGATCTCGGTACGCACGGCGGAGCGTACGGACTTGTTGCGCTGACGAGACTTCTCGTTGGTCAGGATGCGCTTCTGCTTGGACTTGATGTTTGCCATCGATATACCTCTTAGAGTCGTAGGAATTCTTTACCGAGGAAGGCGGACCCAAGGTCCTGACCGCCAGCGTGCCCCGGCATCCCAAAAAATTTAGCAGGGCGTGGGCTTAATTCCCAAATCACGCCCAGTGATAGCGGGAGCGCAGGCGGTTGGCAATGCGCTCGAAGCGCCGCTCTGGGAAGAGCGTGCCCTGTCGGCGGCATTGTTCCTCGGAGATTTCCAGCACGCGGTCCATCCGCACCCAGCACTGCCGGCCAGATTCATCCCATTCGCCGGTGCCGATATCGAGCCATTCTTCCTTGTTCGCGTGGCCCGGGTTGGAGGAGATAAGCAGGCCCAGCACGGTGGTGCGCGTGCGCGAAACAATCAGCACGGCGCGCTCACGCGGCGGGGACTGCTTGCCATCCGAGGGCGCCCATACCCACACGACCTCCCCGGAGTCCGCCTGCCCGTCCATGTCGGGGGTGAAGAAAACGCTGCGCGGGTGGGCGTCGGCACACTCGACGCGAATGTCGGCGGCTTTGCGGGGCTCCGTCACGGAATCATTCTGGTTTAGCCCTAGGCCTTCGGTGATGCGCTCGAGACCGACGTCGACAGGCTCGGGGCCTCCGATACCGAGAATGCGTGCCAACCTAGACATGTCGTCTATTCTAAACACATGTCTACAAACTTCGCGGCCACTACGTTTACGGATCCGTCCAAGATCCGAAACTTTTGCATTATCGCCCACATCGACCACGGCAAGTCGACGCTGGCTGATCGCATCCTGCAGTTGTCGCAGGTGGTGGAGGAGCGCGACATGCGCGACCAATACCTCGACAACATGGATATCGAGCGTGAGCGCGGCATCACCATTAAGGCGCAGAACGTGCGCCTGCCCTGGATTCCTCGCTCCGGTGAGTTCGAAGGCCAGGAGATCGTCATGCAGATGATCGACACTCCCGGCCACGTGGACTTCACCTATGAGGTTTCGCGCGCGCTCGAAGCCTGTGAGGGAGCCATCCTGCTTGTCGACGCCGCCCAAGGCATCGAGGCCCAAACCCTGGCCAACCTCTACCTGGCTATGGAGAATGATCTGGAGATCATCCCGGTTCTCAACAAGATCGACCTTCCCGCGGCTGACCCGGAGAAGTATGCCCTGGAGATTGCCCATATCATCGGTTGCGAGCCGGAGGAGGTGCTGCGCGTCTCTGGCAAGACCGGCGAAGGTGTGCCTGAGCTTCTGGATAAGGTGGCGGAGCTCATCCCGGCGCCGTCCTCCGAGTTTGGCGATGATGCCCCGGCCCGCGCGATGGTCTTCGACTCCGTGTATGACACCTATCGCGGCGTGGTGACCTATATCCGCATGATGGATGGCAAGCTGACCCCGCGGCAGAAGGTCACCATGATGGCTACGGGGACGAACCACGAGCTGCTGGAGGTGGGCATCGTCAGCCCCACGATGCAGAAGTGTAAGGGCCTGGGCCCGGGCGAGGTGGGCTACCTCATTACCGGCGTGAAGAACGTGCGCGAGACCAAGGTGGGTGACACGATTACATGGGCGTCGAATGGCGCGAGCGAGCCGCTTAAGGGCTACGCTGACCCGAACCCGATGGTGTACTCCGGCCTGTTCCCAATCTCCCAGGCGGACTTCCCGGACCTGCGTGACGCGCTGGAGAAGCTGCAGCTTAACGATGCCTCCCTCACCTTCGAGCCCGAGACCTCCGTAGCCCTGGGCTTCGGCTTCCGTTGTGGCTTCTTGGGCCTGCTGCACATGGAGATCACGCGCGACCGTCTGGAGCGCGAGTTCGGCTTGGACCTGATTTCGACAGCACCTTCGGTGACTTACCGCGTGGTGGCGGAGGACGGCGAGGAGTCGATGGTGCACAATCCGTCGGACTGGCCTGGCGGCAAGCTCCGTGAGGTCTACGAGCCGATTGTGAAGATGACCATCATCGTGCCTGAGGAGTTCGTGGGCTCGACGATGGAGCTGTGCCAGTCCAAGCGCGGTCAGATGGGAGGCATGGACTACCTGTCTGAGGACCGCGTGGAGTTGCGCTACACCATGCCGCTGGGCGAAATCATCTTCGACTTCTTCGACATGTTGAAGTCCCGCACCAAGGGCTATGCTTCCCTCAACTACGAGGAGGCCGGCGAGCAGCTGGCGGACCTGGTGAAGGTGGATATCCTGCTCAACGGTGATCCGGTGGATGCCTTCTCTGCGATTGTGCACCGCGATTCCGCGCAGTGGTATGGCAATAAGATGACGAAGAAGCTCAAGGAGCTCATCCCACGTCAGCAATTCGAGGTGCCCGTTCAGGCGGCGATTGGTTCGAAGATCATCGCGCGTGAGAACATCCGCGCGATGCGCAAGGACGTGCTGGCCAAGTGCTATGGCGGCGATATTTCGCGTAAGCGGAAGCTGCTGGAGAAGCAGAAGGCCGGTAAGAAGCGCATGAAGTCCATCGGCTCCGTTTCGGTGCCGCAGGAGGCCTTCGTCGCGGCGCTGTCCACCGACGCTGAATAGGGGGACCGTCGCCAAGCATGGCACCGGGCCTGCAGAACCATTAGCGCGGCCACGGCCGACACTAAGGGGGCACTGTGCACTGCTGGCGCAGGCCCCACGCCTACGCACTGGCGCAGGTTCACCCCCCGCCCCAGCTGGATCTTGGGGCGATTAGCACGATGCCGCCTGAACTACGTCTGAGGATGACAGGGGCCGAAAGCTACTCGGCTCGCCGTACGATGCTTATTCGGCATTGAATGAGTAGCTGCCGGTGAGCTGGTTGTGGATTGTCACCGAGTAGTTCTGGCCGTTGGCGTTGGCACCTTCGATCAGCATGGCGAGCTCTTGGGCGTTGTAGTGGCGGCTTAAACCCAAGTACGGGATGAGCAGGAGGAAACCGCCCACGACTGCAATAGCGGTGACAATCTTCCACGCACTTACTGGGTTGGTCACGAATAGCCCTTTCTTGGGTAAGAGTGTTTCCTGCAGTTACAAACACGATAACAAGCGGAACAGCGCGTCTTGTCCCTTAAAGGGGCTGTGGGTGCACCCACAGCATGGGGTCAGTGGAGGCGTTTACCGATATCCGCGTCAACCATCTTCCAATCGTTGGGTGTGCTGTCCCTAGGATCGCCGAGTTCCCCGTCAGTCTGGCCTCGGTTGGCGGGTCTCGTTCTTTAAGAGCTTAAGAGTTCCGGTACTCCCACTGCATTTTGTGGCACATTACCCGTGGTCAGGGATCGCCGAGTTCCCGCGTACCTTGTTGTGGTTTGTGGGTGGTGTTGAACTGAAGGATCGCCGATATGCCCGCGAACCTTCCTTCGGATGGCGGGTGGCGGTGTTGTCGCGGGTGGTGAGCCGTTTTCCTTTCTGCTTGTTCTGTGCTGGGTGGCGGCGGGGGTTAGCTGCTGTCGGGTGGTGGGTCTGGTGGTTGGGTTGGCGGTTTGTCTGGGGTTTGACCCGGTGAGCCTTGGGCTGGCGCTGTGACCTGTGTCTTTGTGATTGTTTTCTCGGTGTTGAGTCTGGTTAGTGCTTCTTGGTATTCCGGCATTGCGGTGATTGGTGCTCCCCAGGGTGGGATGAAGCTGACTCCGGTGTTGAGTCGGTACATGTAGCCGCGGCCAGTAGGCCTTTGTGGGTCATCATCATTGATCCCGTTGTGGTAGGCGCACAAGAACGTCAGATTCTTGATGTTGGTGTAGCCTCCCGCCTGCCACGGCACCAAATGATGCACCTGGCAGTAGTCTGCTGGTTTATTGCACCCGGGCCTGGAACACGTGTGGGATTCGGCGTGGAGGGTGAGGCGTTGGTTGAGGTTTGCTCTACGTTCTAGTCGCCAGGTGTTGATGGGCCCGTCGAGGGGGTGGACGAGGGTGGCGTAGCCGATTTCGGCAAACTTGTGGGTAAGAAATTCTTTGCCGGTCATGTGCGCGCCGTTGGTGAGGTTGAGCTCTATTTCGTCCCCGTCGCCGTTGATGATCTGGTC